>NZ_SMMB01001095.1 GCF_009711365.1 Xanthovirga aplysinae
CTTTCCCATGTTAACAAACATAAAAAAGACCTCCACCCTTACTTTACTTCTTTAGTGATCTATCGAAATAAGGCATGGGAAACTTGATAAATACTAGGCCATCTTTATTTTTTTATTTTCTGCTCCCTATTTAGTGTTGTTTAATATGCCAAATTTTAAAGGAAGATCAGAGCATTCTTATGAGTTTTAAGAAGTGTAAAATAATGTAAAATGATTGTAATTCGGCTTAACATGTTGAAATCTCAGGTATATTTGTAGAATGGTCTTTAGATATTTTAAAATCATTTTATTAAGTCTCATTTGTGCCCATTCGGTTAACGCAAAAGACTATTCTCAGAAGGATTTTAACGAGCAGCATATCAAAGTGGTGATGCGAATGATAGGGGATAAAATATTGCTCAACTTTGGTGATAGTATTTCGCGTGTGATGCCAATAGAAAAGGACCTAGGTAAATACAAGATTCAATTTGAAGCTGACTTTGAATTTAATCCTGAAGAATTAGTAACTACAATTAACCAAGTCATTAAGGAAACTGAAATTGCAAATAGTTATTTGGTAGAGGTTGAAAACTGCGAATCAAATAAAGTAGTGTATAGTTATGAAATGGGTAATTCGGTTAATCCGGATATGATTCCATGCAAAACAAGAAATCAGCCTAAAAGTTGCTACGCACTATTTATTACAATTTTGAATTCAGAACAACAAATTTCCTCAATGCTCTCAAAGCCTTCTCAATCCACACAGCTATTATCCTCGAGAAGAAATGAGTTCAATTATTTTAATGTCCTCTTAACAATTATATCTATTTTATTATTGATCGGTTTAATTTTGTATACCTGGAGGAATAAACATTTAAAAAAAGCCAATCCGGATATAATCCCTATAGGCAAATACCAATTTGACAAAAAGGGCATGATCCTCTCAAATGATAAGGAAAAAACTGAATTATCAAGTAAAGAGGCTGATTTACTTTATTTGCTCTTCACTTCAAAAAATAAAACGCTTAACCGAGAGTATATCCTTAATATTGTATGGGGTGATGAGGGTGACTATGTAGGTCGTACCCTAGATGTTTTTATCTCCAAATTGCGTAAAAAACTTGGAGCAGATTCAAGTCTGAAAATAGTAAATATAAGGGGAGTCGGTTATAAATTTATTATGAATGCTAGGTAATTCTAAATACAAAAAAGAAGAATAGGAGGCATTCGAGCCTCCACCTATTACTTAACAACCTTCCATTCCAAAAAATAATACAAGCTCCTGATCAACTTTTTCTCCTTTCGAATTTATGGCTGACTTCCAATTCCATTTTGGTATATAGGTAATCAACTTAATCAACTCTTTGTCCATAGAAGGATAACCCGATGTTGACATTAGTCTTACATTAGAAATTGTCCCCTTTCCTGTTACCGTGAAACTGATCTTTCCAGGTCTAAGTTTATCCCGATCTATCATTAAAGTTTTTTCTTTACTGTTTTCTTTAAGGTATTCGACCAGTACATCGTTGCCGAATATATACTCTGCTTCTTCTTCAGGAATAATAGTCATATAGCATACCAAATAATCTTCTTTTAAAGCTGGAGAAACAGTATCCTTTGCTCTGTAACTAGCACTGATACTAATATTAGTAGAGTAATTAGCAGATTGTAAAAGTTTTATTTGTGATGCATTCAATAAGTTATTTTCACCAACTTCACTTATTTCCTTATTGCTGTCTAGAATCGAAACTTTAAAGGTTTGAAAAGCCTCAATCTTTTTTGCCAGGTGATTGGGAATAATATCACCTATTGATTTAGCTTTATCCAATTTTTCTTTCGTAATGGTGTGGATATACCTGGAATGAAGATCGAAGAACAAGTTAGTATTGACCTTTTCGTTTGTTGTGGTTACATAATCATTGTTGGAATCAACGGTTTTATTATCAGGGATTTCTAGGATTTTCTTTTCGATAGTATTCCAATTCATAAAACCAAGGGCACTTAAACTGATGGTTGTTAATACAGTGCACAGAATTAAAGTTCTCTTTTTCATACGCGATTTATTTTATAATTACTTGCTAGTAAAATAACCGCAGATTGAAGTATTTTTTGGTAAATGAATTGTAAAATGATGTAAAGCTTGTGTAAAACATTCCTATTAGAAGCATTACAATTGTTGATAGGAAATAAACTTGCAAACAGTTCATTCAATGTCTACATTATCGCTTTGTAAATGGTTTTTTTATTCGAACACATTCCAATCTTATACAACCCAATTTATAGGAATATGAAGTATTAATCTTGGGTCAATTTATGGAGGTAAGAGGCAAGCTACAAGTTCAAACCAATAGGAGATATAAAAGGAATAGCGATTTTAAGCCTAATTCAAACCGCTATTGCCTTTAATTCTGGAAATTATTCAACTGAAAGGGAGCACTAAATAACGGTTATGGTATTAGCAATCCTAAATTGTATTAATAACAGGAGGTCCGCACCTGTTATTAATGATTTTTCCACCTTTCGTCAATAATTTGATGGGTAATAGCTGCACCCACTTCGCTGCCTTCTGCTGCTGCACCAACTATACCACTCCAACCTGTCCTTGAATCTCCTATAATATAAAGCCCTTTTACATTGGTTTCTTTATTATCATCAACCTCATAAAAGGTAAGTCCAAAATGTCCTTCAACCGTGGGTATTTCAAATTTCTCAGCGAAATCAACACTAGCAGTTGATTTCGTGTCGGATAAAAAGCCCCCCTCCCTCTCAACAGAGGTTCCATCTTGAAAAACCACTTCTTTCAATTGCCCATTAATAGAAACCAATTCCTTAATGGGTTTATCTATTACTTCAATCCCATTAAGTTGCAGATTGGTGATAAGCCTTTTCTCTTCAAGAGGCTCTCCATTGGTAAATACTATAAGATCCTTCGACCAATGGGCTATTACTTTTGCAAAATGGGGAGCCGAAAAAGCATTCCCAAAAACGCCAAGTTTTCTATCGGCCATTTCAAAACCATCACAAAAGGGACAGGGATAAACGGACTTTCCATACACTTCTTCTAATCCATTAATACCTAGCTGATCAACATTATCCTTGTGGCCTGTCGCAAGAATGAGTCGTTCACTTTCATATTCTTTTGAATCTGTTATCACTTTAAACCCTTTTGGAGTTTTTACCACTTGTAAGGCTTTTTCTTTTCGATAAACCACTGAGGGATATTTTTCCAATTGCTTTTTTGCAATGGAAAAAATATCCGAAGGATGTACTCCATCTTGCGTAAGAAAACCATGAGAATGAGTAGTTACCAAATTTCTCGGATTTTCTGTATTTAAAATCAAAGAATCAATCCTGCTTCGACCTAGCACCAAAGCCGCACTCATGCCTGCCGGGCCTCCACCTATTATGATCACATCTATATTTTTATTTTTCATTGTGCTTTCAAATTATCTAAAAATAGAAAAATATTACCATGAAGGATTATAACTATAGTTGCTATTTAATGTCCTTGCGCTTTATCACTGCTTTTGGAACAATTTACCTATAAAACTAGCTATCCGAAGGCTATTGCTTAATGGCATTCCAATACGACAGCCAGGCCATTTCATGCCATTTGTCTGCTTCATAATCTTCTTCCATTATTGCTTTTATAGCCGTTTCAACCATGGAAAAATAAAGCTTTTCAATCCAATCCAAAGTAAGGTTGGGTGAAGTTAATTTTCTTTGTACAAGCATTTCTAAAAGCTTCCTGAAGCTTTTCATCATTTCAGCATATTCCGGTGAGGCACTCTTTTTATTATTTTCAATCTCTTCGTTAAAACCATGAAGAAAACGGAACTGATAGCCACATTTAATATCATTCAAAAACATTGCCTTAAGTTGTTGAAGGGGGTCATCCGATACCTTCAATGCATGCTGCAAATTAGAAAAACAGATGGCGGCTGTATGTTCAATGATCGCTTCTATCAAATCAGATCTCCCTTTAAAGTAACGGTGCAAAGTCCTGCGATTCAAGCCGGTCTCATCAGCAATCTCCTCCATTGTAGCCGACGGTTTTCTACCCAAAGTTTCGATTGCCGCATTAATAATTTTTTCTCTGGTGTTTTTCATAAATGTCTCATTATTGAGACAAAAGTAAAAATGTCTCACCCTTGAGACAAGAAAAATTTATCTTTTTTTAAGAAATGGAGAATAAATATCCTTTTTCGCATTTCTTTAAATCAAGAAATCATAAGTCGTTATTTGTATATAATAGTGACTTTTACAGGCTTATTTAACCAGAAAGTAAGGTATTTGACTCACACAATTTTCCGTAATGCCCCATCTTCTTTAGCATTTTTTATGTGCTCTACCTTGTCCATAATGTGTTCCTGCCCTTAAAATCATTTAATTTTTAACCATAGGAAATAGATTGCTAAAAAACTAATTCAATAAATGACAGGTAGAGGATTCCATAGCTTTAAGGTCTTCCATTTTTACCCCCAAAAAAGCAGAGCAAATTCCATTGAAACTCTGGCAATTCGTCCCAGAACTAATAAGCTTTCATTAATTATTCAGCTCTTTTACAATAAGGCTACGGGGCCAACATTTTACTCTTTTGTAACCTAAGTAATTTAGTAGTGGTTAATCAATAAAAAAACCACCCCTCAACTCAAAACTTAATAATATGAATTGGCCCAATCAATTAACTGAAACTTTAGGAATTAAATACCCAATAATTCAAGCCCCTATGTTAGGGGTTACCTCACCAGAAATGGTTGGTGCTGCTTCTAACTTTGGGGTTTTGGGTTCACTCCCTGTAGGTGGACTAAGTCCTGATACATGTATGGAATTAATTCGCAAGACAAAAAGCCTAACCAATAAGACTTTCGCAGTTAATGTTTTTGCAAATGATTTCACTACAAAAAACCCCCAGGAAATTACTGAAATGCAGAATTTTTTACTTTCCCTTTGTGGAAAAAATAACATCCCATATATAAAAAAGCCTATAAAAGACCTTAGTTTTTTCAGTTATGAAGAGCAAATTGACATTCTTATCCAAGAAAAAGTACCTATCGTAAGTTTTACATTTGGTATTCTTAGTGATAGTGTTATTGAAAAATTAAAAAGTTCAGGTATTGTTTTAATTGGCTCCTGTACTTGTACTCAAGAAGCTATTATGCTTGAGGAAAAAGACATTGATTTTATTTGCACCCAAGGAATTGAAGCGGGAGCGCATAGAGCCTCATTTTTAAAAGATGAGGATCTTCCTCAAGTAGGTACATTTGCTTTAGTTCCTCAAGTATTTGAAAGAATAAAAAAAACCTGTAATTGCAGCTGGGGGAATATATAACGGTAGGACAATAAAAGCTGCCTTAATGCTAGGAGCTAAGGGTGTTCAAATCGGTAGCGCATTTATTGCTTCACCAGAAAGTTTGGCATCAGATGCTTACAAAAAAGCGGTAAAAAATTCATCTGATACGGAAACCAAGCTTACCAAAACATTTTCAGGAAAATGGGCAAGAGGTATAAAAAATAAATTCATGGAAACAGTAGAAGAATCAGGTATTAAAATCCCCCCTTACCCAATTCAAAACAGTCTAACTTCTACCATGCGTAAAATTGCCATAGAAAAAGACTTTACTGATTTTATGAGTTTATGGGCAGGGCAATCTGCCGCAATGGCTAAGAATAAATCAGTGACAGAGATATTAAGTGAATTAATAGATGAAACAGAAAACCTAAAATGCATATAAATAACCTTTTAAACTTGCATCCCGCCAATCAACCGATCTAGTTTTTTTTAAGACTCCCCGATTGTCCTCTATTGGAATGAAAACACGTCTTCCAAAGCTTTCATCATCCCTAATCCATGACTCAGGCACATTTGCAATCTGCCTCCATCTTCATTAGCATTTTAAATGACCCCTTCCCCCATTCTCATAAGTGGGACTTTCCTTAAAGTTTTTCAGGTTTCGATGATAGGTTAGAGATTGGGTAATAAGCAATTCAACAAATGAATACCTATCAACTAGGTTATAAGAAGCGGCCTTAAATCTACTTTTTCAATAGTCAAAATAATGATGAAGGGCTTCCGCATTACCTTATGTAAGCGAGATACACACAATAATGCTTTAAAAGTTGTGTTATCATTGGAAACTCGGTCACCAAGGCAATACAATCTTAATTCGAATTAAAAAATTGTTTTTTAAATAAAACCTTGTACATTTGTGTCGCGAACGATATAATCTTGAGCGCTTTAATCAAGAACAACATGAAAAAGGAAATAAAAACGACACTTACCCAAAACATTTTTAGAATATTATTAGCCTTGGGAATGCTCTATGCTGGGGTTAGTCACCTTACTTTTAATCGAATACATTTTCAGGCCCAGGTACCCGATTGGGTTCCACTGGACAAAGACCTAGTGGTCATATTATCAGGAATAGTAGAAATTGCATTGGCGTTGGCATTAGCCTTTTGGAAAAAAGAACGAGTCAGGGCAGGCTGGGCACTGGCGATATTTTTTGTCTTGATATTCCCTGGCAATATCGCGCAGTACCTAGACCACAAAGATGCCTTTGGGGTATTGAATTCTGATAAAGCCAGACTCATTCGACTATTTTTTCAACCCCTGCTTATTGTCTGGGCCCTGTGGTCAGCAGGCTCCTGGAAAGCTTGGAGAACTCAAAATGTCGTAAAATAAATTACTCACCTAACCTAAAAACAGTCAATATTGATGGATGATAGTAAACTTAAATTAAGCAAACAAGTTTGTTTTCCTATTTACTCTGTTTCTCGTCTAATTACTAAGGCCTATAGACCTTATCTAGAAGAACTGGGTATTACCTATCCGCAATATTTGGTGCTTTTAGTACTGTGGGAAAAAGATAATTTAACCGTCAATGAGATCTCTAAAAAACTTCTCCTGAACACCAACACTATTTCTCCCTTGTTAAAACGTCTGGAAAAATTGGACCTGATTCAACGGAAGCGTTCCAGCGAGGATGAAAGAAGTGTTTTTGTTCAACTTACGGATAAAGGAAAGCAATTGAAAGCCCAAGCGCTTCCTATTCCTGAAAAATTAATTGCGGATTTAGAATCTGAAAAAATCCAAATAGAGGACATGGAGAAATTAAAGAATATGCTATGTGAATGGCTTTCGGTTATCCAGCACAAATGTGAGTCTTCCACTAAAAATTAAAAACAATGGTTAGGTCATACCAAAGAGTAATGACAACTATATTAAAAATGAAAATTCATAACAACAACAATAAATAACATGGAATTATTAGAAAAATTAAATTGGCGTTACGCTACAAAAGCCATGAATGGCCAAAAAGTAGAGCAAGAAAAAGTTGATAACATTTTAGAAGCAGCATCCCTTGCGCCTACCTCTAGTGGTTTACAGCCTTTTGAAATCTTAGTAGTAACTAATCAAGAAATAAAAGAAAAGATCAAACCTGTTGCCTGGAATCAATCGGTAATTACAGATTGTTCACATCTTTTGGTATTTGCCGCTTGGGATACTTATACTGAAGACCGTATTAACAAGATGTTTGACCTGGTTAATAACGTTCGTGGATTTAAAAATGAAGGATGGGAAAATTACCGTCAAATGCTTTTAAGCTCTTATCCACAAAGAGATGCCGAAGAAAATTTTAACCATGCTGCAAAACAAGCCTATATCGCTTTTTCTCAAGCTATAACTGCTGCTGCATTTGAAGGGGTTGACAGTACGCCTATTGAAGGATTTGATCCTGCTGCAGTGGATGAAATTTTAAATCTAAAAGAGAAAGGCCTTAGAAGCTGTGTAATACTTACCCTAGGTTATAGAGATACTGAAAATGACTGGTTAGTGAATCTAAAAAAAGTTAGAAAACCAAAAGAAGACTTAGTAACCGTGATTGATTAAGGATGTAGTTTAACCAATTTGTTTTACTTATTGGGGCAATTTTAATTAAAGAAACCATTAGGGAGTTCCGTCCTTAATGGTTTTTTTGTTACTTCTATATTGGTTTTTTTTTTGTTGAAACGAAATGTCTTCTC
>NZ_SMMB01000719.1 GCF_009711365.1 Xanthovirga aplysinae
AAATTATCAAAAATAAAATCACCCGAGAATGTATCATTTGCAGCAATTCCTCCTACTTTGGCTGCTGCCAAGAAAACATACTCAGGTTTTTCATTCTTAAAAAATTCTTCAACAACCTGACTATTCCTTAGATCCAATTCTGTTGATGAACGTACAATTAAATTTTCAAAACCATCTCTTTTCAGTTTCCGTAAAATAGCTGAGCCTACCATTCCACGGTGACCTGCTATGTATATCCTTGCTTGCTTATCCATTTCTATCAATTTCAATATCCAGCAATATTTCCCCTAATATGCTGCTCTTTTGTAGCCGCTTTAATGTCTGACCAAACCATGTCTTTCACCAAATCCTGTAACCTATTTTTAGGATACCATCCAATTTTACTTTTAACTTTTTCTGGATTTCCAAGCAATAGATCCACCTCAGTAGGTCTAAAATAACGGGCATCAACGGCAACTACTTCCTTTCCCGGCTCAATATAAAAGTCCGGATTATTACAATTTGTAACCCTAGCCTTCTCATCGACTCCCATTCCAAAAAATTCAATTTCAATTCCGATTTCGGAAAAACTCATTTCCACAAAGTCTCTGATTTTAGTCGTGACACCAGTTGCTATTACAAAATCTTCTGGCCGCTTTTGTTGCATTATAAGCCACATGGCCTCAATATAATCCTTGGCATGTCCCCAGTCTCTTTGGGCATCTAGGTTGCCGAGATAAATTTTTTCCTGAAGCCCCAAGGCAATTCGTGCAACACCCATGGTGATCTTTCTCGTAACAAAGGTCTCACCGCGAGTGGGAGATTCATGGTTAAATAAAATGCCATTTACTGCAAACATTTTGTAGGCCTCCCGGTAGTTGACCGTTATCCAATAGGCATAAAGTTTAGATACCGCATATGGAGACCGAGGATAAAAAGGAGTACGTTCATTTTGGGGGACTTCCTGTACCCAACCATACAATTCCGATGTGGATGCTTGATAAATCTTTGTTTTTTTTGTTAAACCTAAAATTCTAACTGCTTCCAGCACCCTCAACGTTCCCATTGCGTTTACATCAGTGGTATATTCGGGGTTGTCAAAACTAACCTGCACATGTGACATAGCTCCCAGGTTATAAATTTCATCGGGTTGAATTTCTTGGATGATCCGAATAATTGTGGAGGAGTCAGTTAGATCTCCATAATGAAGTTTAAATCTAATATTCTCTTCTTGCAAATCTTGATATATATGATCAATTCTACTGGTATTAATGAGTGAACTTCTTCTTTTAATACCATGCACTTCATAGTCCCTCTTAATTAAAAATTCAGCAAGGTATGCTCCATCCTGCCCTGTCACCCCGGTAATAAGTGCTTTTTTCATTTTGGTTAATTTTTAACTAGTTGGATATCGTTTATTCATCTTAAATTTAATTTTAGATTTTTGAAGAAGTGTCCCGTAACTCTTATGAGGTCAAAGAAAAGAAACAAGGTACCCATCAGGAAATTAGAAGAAGCATCATAGGCAAACCAAAATCGGTACTTTAAATTGTAGCTTGATTTTACATCAAAAAAATACCTACCAATGTCCTTCAAACTAAAATAAGGCAAATGGTTAATATGGTTTACTTCATAACCATCCTTCATGTGCACTACCGCATCATAACTTACCACAAGTTTGTAACCTGCTTTTTGTGCTCTTCGGGGCAACTCATGATCTCCGGCATGTCGGTAATGTTTTTCATTGTAAATTCCAATCTTATTAATCACTTCCACTGGAATCATTACTCCTCGGCCCGTAAGGACAGAAACTTCCGTAAAATAACCTTTGGGAAATGATGATAGCCGTTTGTTGTAATTCAGCTGTTTTCCCTTAGCCAAATACCAATTGATAACTACTCCTCCCTGGATAATCCTATCCCTATTGTCCAGAGCTGTTACGACAGAGCCAATCAACATTGGGGTTGACTTTAGAATCAATTTCTGACAATTACAGATATAGTCTGATGAGAACTCTAAATCATCATTTAATGCGAGTATATGGTCATTTTTTTTTGCCTTTGTCAAGACGTATTTTATTCCCAAATTCATTGCGCCTGACCACCATAAATTTCCGTCCCCTCGAAGCAATACTACCTCTGGAAATTGGTCCTTAATCATTTGGCTTGTACCATCGGAAGAACCATCATCTACCACTATGGTCTCAAAGTTTTTACAAGTCTGTTTTCGCAAATTCCCCAAACAAACTCGAGTGATTTCCTTGCGGTTATATACTGGAATCACAATATAAATCATAGGCAACTGGGGTATTTTAAGATGTAGACAGCGGTCACCAATTTTCGAAGGTAGGTTCTCTCATCAATACTCTATCTATTTGTAAAGTTGAAGAAGCCAATAGGAAATAATTATTAATGATGAACCACAATTAAGAAGAAAAGAAAGAGTAGTGGAGGACTTTTTTTTATATACTTCTACAAGCCTTTAATAAATTTTGTCCATCATCTATTTTTAAGGATTAAAGGGGCTCCTTTTCAACAAGTTTTTTTAGCAGATTCCTCAATCTGCCGCCTAATCCATAAGTAAGTTTCCTGAATTCCTTTTCTTAGAGATACCAATGGTTTCCATGAAAGCTTTTCCCACAATAAATTGTATTCTGTACACTTATTTCCTCTTCCCACAGTTTCCATTCTATTTTTTATCTCTATTTCCAAAGACTTACCACTGCTCTCCACTACAAGGTTAATTAAATCCCTAAGTTTGATCTGGTTTTCTGAAGCCAATGTAAATGGACCTACATAATCAGATTCCATTTGCCGTCTAATACCTTCTATGCAATCATTTACATGCAAATAGGAATAGTTTTGATCTTCATCCAAAAACTCAATGTTACCACCGTCAGGAGCCATGGCCACTTTTCGGCAAATTCCCGTTAGCCCCTTTGCATTCCCCTCTATCCAATTAACTTGTGGACCATATATATTATGGATCCTGCCTATCTTTACATCCATGTTAAAGCTCCGGCAATAAGACAGAAATAAACGCTCACTAAATAACACCTCCCATCCAACCCCATAGGCTGGAAAAGCAGAATCAGAACTATGATTTAAATAATCTAGGTTTGCAGACTCTTTGTAGTTCAGAGCAGAATACACATCTGTAGAAGATGCGTAGAAGATTTTTTTTATATTTTCTCTTCTTGCAGCCTCTACAATATTTAGATTCACAGTAGCGGAATTATACATAGAGGAAGCATCAACTTCCCCAGCATAAGGTGACTTTTCTTCCCTTTTGTGAGCTGCAAGCTGATATATTTCATCGATACTCTTTACTACTTCTTTGCATAGGTAAGGATTGGTCAAATCCCCTATTACATAATTATCAGCAAGTGAGGGAGCAAAATCATTATGTTTAAGGTCACATACCCTTACCCAATAACCTTCACTTTTTAAACGACTCACCAAATGACCTCCAATAAAACCACCTCCTCC
>NZ_SMMB01001230.1 GCF_009711365.1 Xanthovirga aplysinae
ATCGGGAGAGCAATTAATAGACCAAGAAAACCTAGTAATTTCCCCCAAATGGAAAGTGAAAGTAGCATTTCAGCAGGGTTCAAACCGACTGCTTCACCAATTATTTTTGGGTTCAAAATAGTGTCTTGAATAATTTGTACCACAGCAAATACAAGAAGCACTAAAGCCATAATTTTCCAAAATCCCTGACCAGTTTGAAGAGAAAGCCCAAAAGCAGAAATAGCAGCTGGGACAAACCCTAGGGTTTGCATATAGGGAATCATATTGAGTAAGCCGGTAAAAATACCGATTAATATTCCTAATGGTAGGTTGATTAAACTAAAACCTACTGAAAAAAGGATTGCCATGATCACGGAAACCAAACCTTGAGCTCTAAAGTACTTGCTCATAGCGGAAGTGAAAGATTCAATTACACCCAATATGTGTTCTTTATAAGCAGGGGGAATCACTTTTTGTAAATCTGACATAATTTTGTCATAATCAATCAGAATGAATATGACATAAAGGAGAATCACCAACGTACCAAAAAGGCCTAAAATCAGATCTAAAGTGCCTGAAAATAATTTCCATATTCCAGGAATTACTTTTTTTAAAGTTTCAATCGCATAATCCTGCCAATTTTTTGCTTCCAAGAACTGTTTTATGGATTCATTTTCTGATAAGTTATAAAAGAACTCTTTTACTGTTACGGGAATGTTTTGATCTGATTTGATCCCTTTAGATAAATCATTCAGTTGTGTGCCAATTTGGGTGATTTCATCCCCTATTATGGGAAAAACAATTCGAACGCTAAGTGTCAAGGTTAACAGTGTTAGAAAAAGACTTATAAAAATGGCGAGGGCCTTTTTCTTGATTCTTAATTTTTTTTGAAGAAATACGACTAATGGATTTAGTAAATAGGCGATAATAGCGGCAACAGCAAAGGGAATTAATACATCCTTTAGGTAATCAATAAGGCGATAAGCTGCCCAAAGTATGAAAAGAGCAATTCCTATTCTTACCACTCGATCAAAAGTGAATTTTTCTTTACTGATCAGTGCCATAAAACAGTATTTTAAGTTCTTTTTTAGAATAATTTATCGAAAAATGGAGATAAAGAACCAATTTTCCAATTTCAAAAACCTAGAATATGGACTAAAGAGTGCGTAATGTGGGAAAAAAGTAATATAGTTTTCAAAAAACACACCCTAGCTTTCAGGCTTTTCCATCGGCTAGGGTGTGTTTTTAGGGTATTTTCCGATTTGATTATTTATTTATTCTTTTTCTCAGACTTTCGTATTTTTTAGTGATCTCATCAGCTATGTGGCCAATTTTTTCTTTAGTTTGACCCCAGCTGTCATTTATTCGGTTTTCAATATTCTCTAAGTCGTGTTCAATCTGTTCCTTTTTTGTCACGTATTTTTTGCCTAACTCTTTTTTTTCATCGGCGAATCTTAATCTTTGTAACTCAAGCCGCGCATCTAATTCCTCTTTTTCATCCTCTAGCTTTTGGATATATTTTCTCAAAGCCACTTTTAATGACTGCGGTGCCTTTTTTAAGGAACCCTTAATATCCGCTTTTAGCCTAGAATAGGATTGATCAATTTGATTTTTTTGCTTGGTTATTGCTTCTAAGGTTTCGGCCTTTCCAAGAGCTAATTGAACATTTAAATCGTCAAATTCCCTTTGAAGTTTCTCCCCTTCTTTATAGGATTGTTTTTTAATTTCATTAATCTGTTTTTGAGCTTCATTAAGGGAGTTGCGAAATTTCATTTTCTCATTTTCTAAGGAATTTACAGCCTTTTGCCTGCTGTTTTCCAACTGATCTTTTATTTCATCGATACGATGTCGGATGTTATTTATCCTCATCTTATCGCTTCCACCTCTTTCCATAATAAAAAGTTTAAAAATTATAGTGGTAGAAATTATTTCACAATTAATTCCCAAGTTTTTGATCATTATTCGAATCCATATACTTCTTCTTTTATATAAACATATTTTTTTTACTGTAGATTTCTTTGTAACGAAATGGTTGCTTTCCAAATGAGAAACAATGTTCATTTTAATTGAGGTGGACATTTTGCTCCCCTTTCACAATAAATTTTTGATCCCTTACGGGAGTAAAAGTGGGAGAAAGGAGGATCAGTAGTGCATTCAATTGGCAATTCTCAGGTTTAATCAAGTCGTTTTCATTTAAGAGAAAATTGATTTAAGATTTTTTCGGGGATTTGAGGATTTAGAGTAAAACTGGTCTATTTATTACTTTCAAAGGTTGCCTGCTTGTTGAGGTTTTGCATTTGAAAGAAAACAGGTTTATGTTTGTTTCAATTCTAATTTTTAACCAGAACTTATAATTGCAATATGATGAAGACCTATAGAAATTTCTGGCTGATAATGCTTTCCTGTGTAATTTCATGGGGAGGAGTTAAAGCTCAAGACAAATTAACTCCCGAAAAATTATGGGAATTGGGAAGAGTAAATGGAGGTATTGTATCACCCGATGGTAAGTCTGTATTATATGGGGTGGCCAATTATGATTTATCCTCTAACTCGGGAAAAAATGCATTATTTGTTAAATCCCTAAAGGACGGGAGTACAACACAGATTAAATTGGAAAACAGTGCCGGTCAGCCTGGGTGGACTCCAGACGGTACAAAGATTACCTTTATTTTAAAAGGACAATTGTGGGAAGCAAATCCTGATGGATCTGGGTTGAAACAAGTTTCCCAAGTTAAAGGTGGAATTACCTCTTATCAATATGCTCCTACCATGGATAAAATTGCTTATTCTAAGAATGTTAAAGTGGGGCAAAATACATTAGATCAGCATCCGGATTTGCCAAAAGCAGAAGTGAAGATTATTGATGATCTAATGTATCGGCATTGGGACCAATGGAGTGATGGGTTTCACAGTCATTTATTTCTTGTAGAATATAAAAATGGAAGTTTACAGGAAGGAGAAGGAGTTGATATTATGCAAGGTGAGGCTTTTGACACTCCTACAAAACCTTTTGGAGGGGCTGAAGATTATACTTTTTCTCCTGATGGTAAATTTTTAGCATATGTGTGTAAGAAAAAATCAGGTAAGGAATATGCCATCAGCACTAATACCGATATCTACCTTTATGACACAGGACATAAGACGACAAAAAATT
Organism: Xanthovirga aplysinae; assembly: GCF_009711365.1. Classification (GTDB taxonomy): domain Bacteria; phylum Bacteroidota; class Bacteroidia; order Cytophagales; family Cyclobacteriaceae; genus Xanthovirga; species Xanthovirga aplysinae. The sequence continues at coordinate 3,134 of NZ_SMMB01001230.1, forward strand.
TAACCGAAGGAATGATGGGCTACGATACCCACCCATTATTTTCACCCGATGGAAGTAGGATTGCTTGGTTAAGTATGGCCAGAGATGGGTATGAATCTGATAAAAATGAGATCGCGGTTTATGATTTCTCAAGGAAGGAAAAAGTAATGTTGACCCATGATTGGGATGAAACGGTTTCTTCTTTTATTTGGGGGAAAAATAAAAGTAAGATTTATTTCTTAGCTACCGTAAATGCCACCGGTCAATTATTTGAGATGAAAGTGCCTTCAAATTTCGAAAAGATTAAAGAGGATAACATTCGTCAAATTACCACAGGTACCCATAATTATTTGTCATTAGGAATTACTGGTAGTAGTTTAATTTCCTTAAAGCAATCTATGTCAGCACCTACTGAACTTTATCAGGTAGATATTAAAACAGGTTCCTCTCAGGCTTTAACCTTTGAAAATGCAGAAGTTTTAAGAAAATTAAAGATGGGAAAGGTAGAGAGGAGAATGGTGAAAACTACCGATGGAAAAGAAATGTTAGTATGGGTGATATTACCGCCGGATTTTGATCCAAATAAAAAATATCCTACACTTCTTTATTGTCAAGGGGGACCTCAAAGCCCTGTTTCTCAATTCTTCTCCTATCGTTGGAATTTTCAATTGATGGCAGCCAATGATTATATTATTGTTGCCCCAAACCGAAGAGGTCTACCGGGTTTTGGCCGAGAGTGGAATGAAGCCATTAGCGGAGATTGGGGAGGGCAGTCAATGAAGGATTATTTGGCGGCGATTGATGATGTGGCAAAAGAACCATATGTAGATGCAAATCGTCTGGGGTGTGTAGGTGCGAGCTATGGAGGCTATTCCGTTTTTATGCTTGCTGGTATTCACGATCAACGTTTTAAAGCTTTTATTGCACACGATGGTTTGTTTGATATGAAAAGCTGGTATGGAACAACTGAAGAATTGTTTTTTGCCAATTGGGATTTAGGTGGTCCGTATTGGGAAGAACCAAAGCCTAAAGCATACACAAAATTTAACCCAAGTAATTATGTGCAAAATTGGGACACACCCATTCTCATTATTCAAGGAGGAATGGATTTTCGAGTGCCTATTGAGCAAGGGCTGGAGGCTTTTCAGGCTGCTCAATTAAGGGGTATACCATCAAAGCTATTGTATTTCCCTGAAGAAAATCACTGGATACTTACCCCTCAAAACGGTATAGTTTGGCAGCGGGAATTCTTTAATTGGTTAGACAGATGGTTGAAGTAGGCTAAGCAATACTTTTTCAAATAAATAAAATGTAGAAATAAAACTCTGTAGTGGTTAATACTTCAGAGTTTTATTTCCCCAAAGAAGGGAGAACAGGAACCTTAAATCTATTTTGGAAGTATTATTGGTAAGGATTAAATCTCTTCTAGTTGTTTTCTTCTGGTGTTGTAAATTTTTACTCCTTTTAATTCTTTTATCCTATTTTGCCCATTTATAAAAGTTAGATCTCCTCTTTGGTTTTTACTCTCCCTAAAATGAGAGTACACATATCCCTCCTTGATACTTTTAGGTTGTAATCTCTTAAGTTTGTCTTTTCTGACAAAAAATGCATTATTGCCATTGCTGTTGCATCCAATAAATGCGTATCCTTTTTTCATTGCTAAATCACATAAAGTGGTAATAGAGGCACCAAAACACAGGTTGCTGTGGTGATAGTTAGTCCTATAGAAATCCTTTTTATAGGGAACTGTCCATGGATTTTCTGGTCCAAAAACACTGTTATATTCCATTATTACTATTATGGGATTTATTACTGAGATTTCTTTCCAAATCCAATAATCATTACCATCAATATCAATGTGTAACAAACCTATTTCTCCCGTAAAACCATATTTCGTTAGGAGGGAGTTGATGTTTTCCTTTGTAATAAAAGCATGAACTGCGGTCAAATCGTGTTGCCAATAAAGGTTGTCTCTCTTGATATATTTGATGTGCTTTTCAGAGCCATCCATGATCAATCCTTTCCAATTATTGTTAATCAATAGGAAACGAGTGTTTGATTCTTCATAATTTTCAACTCCGAATTCTACAAATACTTTATTGTCAATATCAAGGTAATTTACTAAAAACTGAATGATGCCATCGTCACCCCATTGGGAAAAAACTTTATATTCTGCTATCTGAATGTTGTTAAGGATGGAACTCTGCATATTAGAATGCAGGGACGAAAGGAGTTTTGCTGTTAGTATGTTATTTTTTTTAATCGCTTCTTCAGACTTTAACAGTTTATAAAGTAGCTGTCTTATTTTATAAAATTTTTGAAACATTTCTGAAATTTTTAAAGGGGGATTTGGAGGAGAGAATTTAGTAGGCAATTAGATGGAGGCCTTTGGAAAGGTCTTAGTAAGGTAGTGGTTAATATTAAATTTTCAAAGGACTACCTTGGATTGGAAATGTGGAGAAGTATTGGGAAGGGAGGGAGGTTTATGTTTTTTTATTAGCGGAAGATCAAAATTTCGAGCTTGATTTATTTTTAAAACAAGCTCGAAATTTTAGTTAATTTAATTCACCTTTATTAAAAAGTAGTTTTTCTTACCTTTTTGCACCAACAGATATTTACCCTGAAGTAATTCAAAATCTACAGGCGCCTCACTATCCGTTATTTTAGATTTATTAATGCTCACACCCCCGCCTTTTATCATTTTTCGGGATTCACCTTTTGATTTAAAAATGGTTCCCTGAGATTTTTCACTGAGCAATTCGGTCACATTTGCCGTTTGTTCAAGAACATCTTTGGAAATATCTACCATGGGAACACCCTCGAAGACTGCCAATAAGGTCTTTTCATCTATGGTGGCTAATTCTTCAGTGGCAGATTTGCTGAATAATATCTTTGATGCTTTCACCGCCATCTCATAATCCTCTTCGGAATGTACTCTAATAGTAATGTCCTTAGCCAATGCCTGTTGCATAATGCGTAAATGTGGTGCTTCTTTATGGTCTACTTCAAGTTTTTCTATTGTATTCTTGTCTAACAAAGTAAAAACCCTTAGCAATTTTGGCGCATCCTCATCAGAAACATTTAACCAAAATTGGTAAAAATGGTATGGGGAAGTCATTTCAGGGTCAAGCCAAACGTTGCCGCCCTCTGATTTTCCGAATTTGGTTCCATCCGATTTTGTAATCAAGGGAGTGGTAAGGGCATAGGCTTCTCCACCTGCTTTTCTTCGAATGAATTCAGTACCTGTGGTAATATTTCCCCATTGGTCTGATCCTCCCATTTGAAGTTTTACCCCATTATGTTGATATAAATGATAAAAATCGTACCCTTGCAGTAATTGATAAGAGAACTCCGTAAAGGATAATCCAGTTTCCAACCGTTTTTTGACCGAATCTTTAGCGGTCATATAATTGACCGTTATATGTTTTCCCGCATCTCTTAGAAATTCGAGAAATCCAAAATTTTTAAACCAATCATAATTATTGACAATTTCGGCTGAATTCTCACCACAGTCAAAATCTAGGAATTTGCTTAGTTGTTTACGAATACCTTCCTGATTGGCCCTTAAAACTTCTTCGCTCAATAGATTTCGTTCTTCAGATTTACCAGATGGGTCCCCAATCATTCCTGTTGCTCCACCAACTAGGGCTATTGGTTTATGACCTGCTAATTGCAGTTGTTTAAGTAACATGATAGTGGCAAGATTGCCAATATGAAGTGAAGTAGCCGTTGGGTCAAATCCAATATAGGCTGAGGTCATCTCTTTTAGAAGTTGTTCTTCAGTACCAGGCATCATGTCATGGATCATGCCTCTCCACTCCAATTCATTTAAAAAATCTTTCATTTTATTGATTCTTATGTTTTGATATCCTTTTTCGAGGTCAATGCTTTTAAATATCTCCAATGAATTTTGAGCCTCTTGCAGGAGAAAGGATTGTTTCTAGAATAACAGCAAAGATAAATAAACCCAAAAAATAAACTATAATATTCCAAAATTGTAAAAGAAAAGGGTGAAATGAGTACTTAACTCTCAGATGCTAATAAAAGGGGGAGTGATTGTTGGTAAGGAAATAATTCGATGGATCTAGTTTAAGGTGAATTGTCTCCACCTTTATCATTACTTATTGTCTTCTTTTTAGCAAATATCGTGTGATGAACAGGCCTTCTCCTTCCTTATTACCACTTCCTCTGGCAAGGACACCTGCTGTAACTTCCACAACAGTCCATCCTTCTTGATATAAGGAGCTGATTTCTGAGGTTATTACTAAATCATTACTTCGCACATTGGAGAAGTTTATCCCCGTTACACTGAAGAAGTTTTGTAATTTAACTTCCTTCATTTTTCCATCTGCATCTACAGTGATCAGTCGGGATCTTCCAATTCCTCCAGGAATAACAGACTCAATGGCGGTGAGTTGTCTAAACTCATAGTCCTGAGGTTTTGAATCTTTTCCGGTGGTGGCAACGATAAGAAGAATAATGAAAGCAGAAAGGCCAACGAAGCTGGCAGCATATAGGAAAGCATTTTGTTTACTCATGTTTCAAGGACTTTTTTAAGGACGACTGATGCTGAGTGTATAGTGATAACTTGCGAAAAAGGTTATCATATTCTCCTTGTCCAACAGGAGCAATTCGCTATTGGTTCCACTAAGTTTTTCATCTGCGGAAATATTAATGTAAAGCACGTCCTTTTTTAATTTACCCCTTACCGGGTTTTGATCTTTAAATTTTAGATAACCACGATGAGAAAGTTTTAATCGATTTCCGCTTCTACCTATTTTGAATTCGTTACTGTACAAGTAATTGTCTCGATTGTATATAATGATGGATTTAAAGGTATTTTCCTCCAAAGTCATTTCAATTGGTAAAGAGGGAGTAATAGTTTTGTCGTTGTAAATGACCTTTATATGATCAATGGTTAGGTAGTAGGTAGGAGAGGGGATATATATATTTATAGGGAAAAGTAGAAAAAATAGGCACCCATATATCTTTTTCACGGCCATAATGGTTTAAAAAATGTCTTTTAACCTAAAAGGTAAGAAAAGAGGATAAAGTTCGGTTCTGTTTAAGAAGGCAATTTGTTATGGGCATGAATTCACTTCTCAGAACCAATGTATCTCCTATTTTCGCTAATAAACTATTTCCATAGCTTTTCTTTTGGAATATAATTCCCAAAATTTTTCCGAAATAGCCATAGGATTATAAATTGGGTCATTATCTGAAACTAATCCTTTGACGGTTACAGTAGCCACAAAAATTCCTTTTTTTCTCAGGGCAGAATGTAAGGAAAAAGTTAGATTCCTTAGTCCAGCTTTACCGATAGCCAATGATCCGTAATCTGGCCAGGGTTGCAGGGACAACCCTCCTCCAGTCGTTAAAATAGCCCCTTGATCTTTTTTCATTTTGTCAATAACTATCTTAGAAGCAGTCAACAGCCCGGTTACATTCACCTTAAAATCAGAATTGATTTGCTCGGGATCTTCTTCCAAAATATTGACTTTTTTTACGACGGCTGCATTGTAATGCAAGATTTGAGTGGCTCCCAATGACTCCTCAATTTCTTGAAGTACTCTCTTAATTTCTTCCGATTTTCCGGCATCAGCTGAAAAAATGTGTGCTTCAATATTCTTTTGGAGCAAATGGTCTTGAAGGTTCTTTAGTTTCTCAATATTCCTTGATACCAGTGCTACTTGAAATCCTTCTTTGTAAAATCGTTCAGCAACACCTAAACTAATACCTTTTCCTGCTCCAATTATGGTTAAAACTTTGGTCATTGATTTTTAGAAGTTAAAATTAACCACTTAATTAGGTGGGTTGGTTTTGATTTTTTTGCGCTCAGATAAGTTACAATTGCTTCTATTTTCCTTTTGCCCTTAGATGGAGATTAACCCATAATATAACTTCCAAGAATTAAGCATTGATCAAATGAAAATTCCCCATGATGATCAAAAGCTTTTTCTTCCTTTAATTTAGAGGGTTTGTAAATTAAACTAAGGTTAAATTTTATTGTTTTGTCGATTTGGTTTAAAAAGGAAGTAAGGAAATTATCAAATTGCATGAAGCTATATTTTTTACCATTGATAGGGATTAGTGATAAAGATCTTAATATCCTATTTCATTTTTTTGATTAGAAAATCATAGTTGTGATGTCTTTTTTCTTTTAGGATCTGAGAAATTTTTGTATTGGTTTTTATAAGGAAACTAAGAAGAGTAAATGGAGATTTCTAATTTAATTCCTTTTTAATAAGTCACTTATGTTGTGTGAAGGATTTTACAAATAGGTTGCCTAATCGATAAATCTTATCGATTAATTTAAAAATTTAATAAAATTTTTTCTAGCCTCTGTAATGTTTTTAATGCTTAATCGTCTTCAAAATAACTAACTCTTTATACTTTCTATAAACAATGACTAAGGAAGAATTCTTAGAAGAAATACTACCCTTAAAAAATAAATTATTTCGATTTGCAAAAAGTTTATTAGGAAGCCCAATGGAAGCAGAAGATGTAATTCAGGATGTTTTTGTGAAATTATGGATGCGAAAAACAAAGTTGGGGGAATACAAAAACTTGGATGCTTTTGCCATGACGATAGCGAAGAATTTATGCTTTGATCATTTAAAATATAAAGGACGAAATATGGAGGGTTTAGAAAAAATTGACCATGGGATGGACCTTCTTACGCCATATAAGGAAACCGAAACGGGAGATACAATGAATGTTATTCAAAAGATTATTCAAGGTTTGCCTGAGCAACAAAGGTTGATCTTACATTTGAAGGATATAGAAGGACAATCATTTAAAGAAATAGAAATTATTACAGGGCTAAACATCAACACTTTAAGAGTTAATTTATCCAGGGCCCGAAAGAAAGTTAGAGAAGAACTTAATAAAATTCATGGTTATGGAATCGAAAGTTGTTGAAAAGTTGCTGGAAAGATATTATGAAGGCAATACCTCAGAAGGGGAAGAACATAAATTAAGAGCATATTTTGAAGGGGAGGATGTCCCCAACCATTTAAAGCCCGTTCAATTACAATTTAAATATTTCCAAAATGCGTCATTGGAAAAATTGGAAGATCATTCCTTTGAGAAAAAGGTAATCGATAAGATTCGTGCCCAATCTTCTCATGAAAGAAAATTCAACTTGTTAGGGTTGAATTTCTCAAAATTGTCAATAGCGGCTAGTTTGCTCTTGCTCTTGGGGTATTTTTTCCTTGCTCAACCAGACTTTTTTAAGAGAGAAGATTCTATAACAAAAAGTACGGTTAATGACCCAGAGCAAGCCTATCTTGAAACCCAAAAGGCCTTATTATTAATCTCACAAAAACTCAATAAAGGAAATAGAGAATTAAAGAAAATTGAAGATTTGAATAAATTAAAATTTTAATACCCTTACTTAATAAACTAAAGGAGAAGCATGAAGAAGTTCATTTTAATTTTAGCAATAGGATTGATTCCTAATCTTACCTTTTCTCAGAATAAATCTATAGATGATATTTTTGACCAATATGCAGAAAAGGAGGGATTTACTTATGTATTTATATCCAAACATATGTTCTCTTTGGTTTCGACTTTTACCAAAGGTGAAAATAAAGGCTTTGATGAAGAAACCAAGAAAACGATGAAGACGGTGAATGCCATTTCGGACCAATTAGATGAATTGAAAATCTTGGCATCTGATCATCGTGTGGATGAAACAAATGGTAAAGAGTTTTATCAAGAACTTACTTCTATGATCTCAAAAGATGAATACCTGGAAATAATGACGGTTAAGGATGCAAAAGAAAATATTAAATTTCTCATTAAGCAGGAAGGGGAGTTGATCTCTGAATTGTTAATGGTTGTTGGTGGTACAGATCAGGTTTTAGTCGATATTAAGGGAAATATAGATTTGAAAAGGATTGCTCTACTTTCTCAGGAATTAAATGTTGAAGGCTTAAAATATCTGAAAAAGATTGAGAAATAAATATGCTGCTGATTGATTCTGAAAAGTGGTGATTTAATTGAAAATACTAAAAAGACTTTCTTATGATCAGAATTTTAAGATACTCCCTAATAATATTGTTTTCTTTTACCTTTCTCTCTCAGGGGCAGGCAAAAGAAAAAAAGAAATCCCTTAAGAGATTTTATAAAGAAAATAAGATAAAGGGAGAATCACACCTTTTGGGCGTACCTGTTTGGTTGACTCACGGCCCAGCCAGTTTAGTGTCTTTGTTTGTCAATCGTAAAAATAATCCGGAGTTAAAATTGGGCATCAAAGTATTGAAACAAGTTAACAGTGTAAGGATAATGAATGTCGAAAGAAATTCAGATGTTTTATATAACACCGAGTTAATTCGAGGTTTTAAATATTGGGCTGTAAGCCAAAATTATCTGGATTTATTGACGGTAAATAGTGCGGATAGTTTTGTAAAGGTTTCTATTAAATACAATAAGAGGAAGAGTAAGATAAAACGGTTGATGGTAGTAGTTTTTGAAGATAACTCTTTTACTGCGGTTCACATTAAAGGGGGAATCAAGCCTAAGCAATTAAAAAGGTTAATTAGATATATTATTGATAAAGAAGAAATGAATTTGATGCCGAATAGGAATGAAAAAGTTTTGGTTAAACATAATTAAATGGATTCTAAAAGTATAGGGGAGTAGAAGGGAGGAAAAAGAGGCTGTTTTAGATAATAAAACAGCCTCTTTTGATTTTAGAATTAGAATAAGTTGATTAACTTTTTCTTTCAATAGCTTTAAGTGCGGCGTCAACAATGTGTTCTGCAGTTAAACCATATTTTTTCATCAAGTCGGCAGGGGTACCACTTTCTCCAAAAGAATCATTAACAGCCACAAATTCCTGAGGAACTGGATTGTTTCTTACCAACGTTTGGGCAATACTTTCACCTAAACCACCTGCAATTTGGTGTTCTTCAGCAGACACAGCACATCCTGTCTTAATGACAGATTTTATGATGGCTTCTTCATCTAGAGGCTTAATGGTGTGGATGTTAATGATTTCAGCACTAATTCCTTTTGATGCTAAAATAGCTTCTGCTTCAATCGCTTCCCACACTAAATGACCAGTAGCAAAAATACTTACATCTTTTCCTTCCACCAGATGCAAGGCTTTACCAATTATGAACTTTTGATCTTTGGGTGTGAAAATTGGAACTTTTGGCCTTCCAAACCGAAGATAAACAGGGCCTTGATAATCAGCAATGGCTAAAGTGGCCGCTTTTGTTTGATTGTAATCACAAGGATTAATAACGGTCATGTGAGGTAACATCTTCATCATACCGATGTCTTCCAATATTTGGTGGGTTGCCCCATCTTCTCCCAAGGTAAGACCAGCATGAGAAGCACATATTTTTACATTTTTACCTGAATAGGCAATGGATTGTCTGATTTGATCATAAACTCTTCCTGTGGAAAAGTTTGCAAAAGTACCTGTATAAGGAATATGTCCATCAATAGCCATTCCTGCTGCCAGCCCCATCATATTGGCTTCAGCAATACCTACCTGAAAAAAGCGCTCTGGAAATTCATGCTGAAAATCTCCCATTTTTAATGAGCCAATTAGATCGGCACAAAGGCCTACTACTTTATTATTTTTTCTACCAGCTTCTAATAAACCAGCTCCGAATCCGGATCGGGTATCCTTTTTTTCGGTGTATGAAAATTTTGTCATCTCCCGTTTAATTTAATTGTGGTTGTTGATCCTGATGAAATTGAAAAATCTTTTACTTGGGTGTATTTACTTCCCATTGCTTCACAAGCCCGGAATACCAATCGGTAATTTCCTGGCTGCATAGTAATTGCTCCTGTGGGGTTTTCCTCTAATTGGCCAATGACATGTTGGCGTCCATGTTCATCTATGCGGTATAAAGTACTAACTCCGCCCACGTTACTACTGTTTAAATTTAAAATGCCTGGTGTTGCTAAATAAATTTTAGTGGTTTGATCGGGCTTAATTTCCACTTCTTTAAAAAAAGTACGAGGAAAAGTAAGGACT
>NZ_SMMB01000123.1 GCF_009711365.1 Xanthovirga aplysinae
TTTTTTTTTAAAAGTTCTGTTTACTTGGTTCACCAGAGCACCTGAATAAAAGAATTATATTTCAGAAAACCATAGGTTTAATTTCAGGATAGAGATCCAAGAACTTTTGTGATTATAGATCTATTCCAAAACTTTTGGAACTCTAAAGTAATTGCTATCCTTCTTAGGCGCATTTCGCAAACCCCTTTCGTGAGACAAAGAAGGGCGGGCTTTATCCTCTCTCAACATATTTACCTCCTGAGCCATATTAGTCAAAGGCTCAACTCCCTCTGTATCCAACTCATTAAGCTTTTCGACCCAATCCAAAATCTCACTCAAACTACTGATCATTTCCTTTTCAGCTTTTTCTTCGAAGTCCAATCTGGCCAAATGCGCTATTCTTCTAAGAGTTTGACTATCAATTTTCATACAAAC
>NZ_SMMB01000727.1 GCF_009711365.1 Xanthovirga aplysinae
TCATAAAAAAGAATTCAATTAAAAAGAGATTATCCAATAGAGAATCCAAAAAGAAAAAAGAAGGGCATTGGTGTATTTATTTTGTTTAAAACCTCATTTAGCTGTAAATTCATAAATCCTCCAATGTATCACTGAAAGCTCTTCCCAAGATGAAGCCGATTGTAAGGCCCCTGAGGGATAATATTTATTATCTCACCTTATTTTTTCTAACAATTCTACATCTTTCTAGCTTATTTTCCCCAATCCCGGAAGGGGATGTATCTTTTTATGCCTGCATTTCAAAGACAATGCACTTAACAGGAAACTACATTGAACTTTTTGCCTATGGTAATGACTGGTTAGATAAACCTCATCTCTCATTTTGGATCACTGCCCTTAGTTTTAAGGTTTTTGGATTAAATGATTTTGCCTATAGGTTTCCGGCCTTATTGTTCACTGTTTTAACTGCGTTTTATACTTATAAATTTGCCAGAGCACTATACAATAGGCAAGTTGCACGTTTAGCCGTTTTAAGTTTATTGGCAGCTTTCCAATTGGTAATAAATAACAATCATGTAAAAGTAGAGCCTTATTTAACTGGATTTATAATTGCCAGTGTTTATTACCTTTATAAGGTTCAACTAAACTTAAATTGGAAAAACCTCCTTTTAGGGGCATTTTTTGCTGCCTGCGCTGTTATGACAAAGGGCGTGTTCGTCCTCATCTTCCCAATAGGGGCTGCAATAGTTGGCGAGCTTGTTATTAAAGGGCAATGGAAAGAATTATTTCATTACAAGTGGCTTTTGATATTTATTCTTATTTTAATATTCATAACCCCCGAGTTATATGCCCTTTATTACCAATTTGACAGTCATCCGGAAAAAACTATATTTAGAGAAACAGGGGTGTCAGGAATCAAGTTTTTTTTCTGGGATAGCCAAATAGGCCGATTTTTCAATACTGGTCCTATAACAGTTGAGCAAAACACCAATTATATCTTTTTTCTACACACCTTAATTTGGGCATTTTTCCCTTGGGGCATTTTATTATATTATGCCTTTTGTAAAGTTCTATTAAAAAGATCAATTAATAGTGCTTATAAAAGGCAAGAGTTTTATAATTTTTCTGCCGCTTTATTTACCACTTTAATATTTTCCTTATCCTCTATTCAATACCCCCACTATATCGGAATTGCTTTTCCATTCTATGGCATTTTAATAGCCCAGGAAATATTTAAGCTTTCCACATCAAAAGAAATTTTATTTTTCCGCATAACGCAATACATTTCAATAGCTGCGGGATTAGGTCTCATTCTTTTAATCCATTTTTCCTATAATGATTATCAGACCCATTTTTATCCCTTAGTCTTTTCAATCATTTCATTAGGCCTAATTGGCTTAATTATAGTGGTCACAAAGCAAAACCTTCCTGTCAATATTAAGATTTTCTACCAAAGTTGTCTAGCCTCCATAATCATCATGTTGTACTTCAACTTTGTGTTTCAGTCCGATGTTGTAAAAAAATATGAGAGTGGTCATCTGGCCGCATCTTATGCAAATGAAAACTTTCCAAACACCCAAACATCAGCTCTAAGAGCTTACGGAGCACGAAGCTTCTTTTTTAAAAGTCACCAAGAGGCAACTTATTATAGTAATTTGGAAGAGTTGCTAAATCATCAAGAGAACAAAGAATTTTTAATTTATACAGATGAAAAAGGCATGGACTTAGTAAAAAATAAGGGAATCCCAATTTGCAGGACAAAGAATTTTGAATACTTCCGCTCAGCACATTTAAATTTTAAATTTATCAATCGCAGAACTAGAAAAGAAGCTTTAGAAAATAGGTTTTTGGTTCTAATCAATACTAATGGTTGTCAAAAGGACTATTAATACTTTTTAAAACCTTTACAAAATTATCTCACCAGAAAATCAAACTTTCCTCAATTTAACCTTTAGAAATTTCTATAATCCTAAACCATAAACACAAATGATTTAAAGAAATGAGGAACTGGAAAAGGAAAACAATGAAAATCATAACCTTCGATTTACTACTTTGGTTTAGGAAAGCAAAAGGGTCTTTTAAATAGTAAGACCTTATCGATAACTCTCCTAATAATATAGTAGGGGCAAGGTTTTATTTAAAACTGAATTAAACATTCCCCTTGAAAAGAGATTACACCTATCTATCCATAGAAATATCATTTGTCTTAAGCCTCCAAAAAACAATATATTACTTAGGATGCTTAAAAAAGCAGCTAACCCCCATTCAAAATGAGACTGAATAAAGGTTCATTTCCTGATAATGTTTATAAGCTCTCTCTACTTTTTCTTTCAGTTCTACATCTCTCCGGATTATTTACTCCTATCATTGAAGGGGACCCTTCTCTCTATGCCTGTATTTCAAAAACCATGCACTTAACAGGCAATTACATTGAGCTTTTCTCTAATGGAAATGACTGGTTAGATAAACCACATTTACCTTTTTGGCTTACAGCCCTTAGTTTTAAGGTTTTTGGGGTAAATGATTTTGCTTATAAGATTCCAGCATTATTATTTACCGTATTGGCTGCATTCTATACATACAAATTTGCCAGAGCACTGTACAATAAGCAAGTCGCTCGTTTGGCAGTCCTAAGTTTATTAGCAGCTTGTCACTTGGTGATCAATAACAATCATGTTAAAGCGGAGCCCTTTTTAACAGGATTTATTATTGCCAGTGTTTATTATCTCTATAAACTTCAACATAACCTTAATCTAAAAAATCTCCTTCTGGGGGCAATGTTTGCTTCATTTGCTGTGATGACTAAGGGAATTTTTGTTTTACTTCCTATATGGTCCGCAATAGGGGGAGAGCTTTTATTCAAAAGAAAATGGAAGGATTTATTCCATTTTAAGTGGTTATTATTCCTCCTGCTTACCTTATTATTTATTACCCCTGAAGTATATGCTCTTTATTATCAGTTTGATACTCATCCGGAAAAAGTTGTTTTTGGGGAAACTGGCGTTTCCGGTATCAAGTTTTTCTTATGGGACAGTCAATTTGGTCGGTTTTTCAACACAGGTCCTATTACCTTTGGAAGACAGTTCGGCTATTTCTTTTTTCTACACACTTTATTTTGGGCATTTTTCCCTTGGTGTGTTATTCTATATTATTCCGTACTTAAGACAATATTAAAAAGAGAATTCATAAAACCTCCAAGAGGGCAAGAATTCTATAATATCTCTGCAGCCTTATTTATTACGGTTCTATTTTCCATCTCAACTTTTAAATACCCTCATTATATTGTTATAGCCTTTCCCTTTTATTCCATATTAATTGCTCAGAGTATTTATAAACTTTCCTCATCTCAAGAAATTTTATTTTTTCGTATAACACAATACATTACAATTGCTGTAGGGCTAGGACTTACCCTTCTTATTCATTATCTCTATCGGGAATATCAAAACCCTTATTATCCCATAATATTTGGATCGGTTGCCATATGTATTATAGGTTTGATAATAGCGGTTTCAAGGTTTGACCTTCCTGCTACAATAAAAATCTTTTACCAAAGCTGTTTA
>NZ_SMMB01000461.1 GCF_009711365.1 Xanthovirga aplysinae
GAAGTTTTTTATAAAAAACTTCGGCTTTTTTGGTTTAAAAAAAATAACAATATATAGAATTTATAATTTTGCCCTTAAAGAGGTAAGATGTTTTTAATCTTTCAAAATATAATATAAGCCTAAGGGAACAATCCTTAAATGCGATTTTCGTGGAAGCGATGGATTATAGCTCATTTAACTGACGGCAATCAAAAGAGTTAGGTGCTTAATTTCAGTCGCAGATGTAATTTTGAGGGGTTATTATTTTGGAATATCCTTCTCAAGGGAAACTGTTAGACAAGAACTTGCTGCCTCTGTGAAATGGTTTTTCCTAGTTGAGTTTTTATTTTGTTAGTTACTCTTCACTATAACTATTAAACCATTGTAAGGCAACTTTTGCAGCCGGAAGGTCCGCCTCAGCATGAGAAAGATCCCCATTTAATGTATAAAGTGTAAGATCACCAGCCCCATTTGAAATCATTCTGTCATAAGTCTCCTGACTGTTTTCAAAAGGGATAATCTCATCTGCGGGGCTATGCAATAACATTAAAGGGGTATTGGGGCTCCAGTCATTTATATTATTTTTCTTTAAAGCCTTTTTAAATTCACTATTTTCATTCTCTTTTAGTTCAGAAAGAAAGTCCGTTTTGAAGAGATTATTTGGATTAGTTGGTAATTGTTCATTTATCTCCGCTAGGGTATGTGAGCCGTTAAATAAATCGGAAATTTCAAGAGCATAGGAATCTTGAAAATAATGAAAAATGGGTTGATCAAAATCCATTGTATGATGGTAAGAATAAACCAATTGGGCTAGAAAGGAAGGATTGTCATTTTCTTCTTTATCTAATATTTTACCTACAATATCATCAATGTTATAACCACCAGCCCCAGCTGCAACATGAGCTAATTTTAGATTTCCAAAAGGATTTTCTTCAATAGTCTTTTGGGTGACTAGGGTGGAATATCCTCCTTCCGAATAACCGTACAGAAAAAGTTTAGGATCAAAAGAAATATTATTTTCTGTTAGAAATTCAATGCCCGCCTGAATCATATTCCTATTTGCACTGCTTTGAAACTCTTTGTTATAGAACGGGTGAACTTCTTCCTTGGACTCTCCAAAACCAATGTAGTCAGACAAAAAGGTTATATAACCTGCTGATCCGAATAAACCTGCTGTTTCAATTGGGGACCTTTCAGCATTTAAAGAAGCTAATGAAAAGTTGGAAGGAGCATCCTTCTCATTGGTAATGGTTCCATGTTGAAAACTTACAATAGGGAAGGGCGAATTGTTGGTTTCAGGTAAAATAATAACTCCTGATGCGAGAATATCACTGCCTTTAAAAGGAGTGTGATAGGTGATTTTATAAAGTTTTACGGGATATTTTATCTCTTCAGCGTTTTCATAAATATCTTTAAGATTATCTGTGGAAAGAGCTGTCATCTCCTCCCAACGATCAAGAACAGGAAGGCCATTGGATGGTTCCAATAGGTTTTCCATATCGGACTGGCAAGAGGCAAAGATTGCCAAGCTTGTCATAGTGAGAATTGCAACTCGAATCTTTTTTAACCAATATGAATTATTACAGATACGGAAGAAGTTTATCATAGAGCCCTCCTAAAAAATATAATCATTGAATCACAAAGGTAAGGGATGGTTTTAAGGTCTAGATTAAAATCAGATTAAAATTGCTGTTTAGCCTTTTTCCAAAAGTTTTTTCCATTCTCCTTTTTGAATGATCCTTATGAAAACCAGAATATAGA
>NZ_SMMB01000997.1 GCF_009711365.1 Xanthovirga aplysinae
TTTTTTCCGTGCCTTCGGCTATTTGTTTCATGCTTCCTCTGCCATGTTCTACCCGCAAAATCTGCTAAACCCCAAGGCTGGATTTCCACAAATACCCTAAACAAAACCCCAACAAAAAACACTAAACAACTCCTCCGCGGTAATCATTTTGTTCTTTTGCTTTTTGAGTTTTATTTAGGGTTCGATCTGGTGTAAGGCATCTCGGTGTTTCTTTATCACCAAAAAAATCGGAGTGCTTCACACAAATATAAAGGGGTTTCTACTTTCTTTTATTTTGTTATTCCCTGTTTACCTTTCATTTATTTAGCAAGACCAAAAGACTTCTACTGGTCGTGCTATTGTGCCAAAGTCATTTCGCTTACCAATTACCCTACCCTAATACTTGTGCTTTCGAGATAGGTGGAAGGAAAAATTTCACACATATTTAACACTGTATTTTTAAATATAAATATTTATTTTCTTATAATTAACAGACTTAAAACCAGTAATTTAATTAAGATTAATGATGAGAAAATTTACATTACATTTAATATTTGCATGGTGTTTTGTGGCGGGTACCATTGTTACGGCATACTCCCAAAGTGATCTGATTATTTCTGAGTACATAGAAGGAAGTAGCTTTAATAAAGCAATAGAGATTTACAATGGAACAGGAGGTCTTGTTGATCTTTCAAATTATAGTTTGGAAAAGGATGTTAATGGTGATGGATTTTTCAGTTCTACCCTTGCTCTCAGTGGGACATTGACTGATGGAGAAGTATATGTATTAGCGCACGGAAATGCTGATGCTGCTATATTAGACGTTGCAAATGTTTTAAATGAAAGTGTGATTAATTTTAATGGAAATGATCAGATTCGATTAATTAAAAATGGGTTGGAAATTGATCGGATTGGGATAAGTGGAAATGTCAATTTTGCCAAAGATCTTACTTTTATTCGCCATTCAAATGTAACTTCTCCCCAAGCCGGGGAGCAAGACCCTCGCTCCAATGGAGAATGGGAAGAGTTTGCAAAAGATGATTTCAGTTTTTTGGGAAGTCATTTTGCTGATAATAGTGTTGGGAATCCGGTGGATAATGATTACTATGCCACAACCGTAGGTTTAACCGGAAACGAGCTTAAAACTTCCCTACACAAGATAATTCGAAACCATAAGGCCTTCCCCTATTCCAGTTCTACAACAGATGTTTGGGATATTTTGAAGGTAACAGATGAAGACCCTAACAACAAAGGAAATGTTATTCTGTTTTACACGGGAAGGTCTGAGTCAAAAAGTCGTCAGGACGACGGCAGCGGAGATTCAGATAGCTGGAATAGAGAGCATATTTGGGCCAAATCCCATGGCTTTCCTGATAAGTCAGATACGGCCTATACAGATGTTCACCATCTACGGGCTACCGATCAATCTGTCAATACATCTCGCTCTAGTAAGGATTTCGACAATGGGGGTACGGAACATAATGAAGCTACAGGAAATTATTCAGATGCAGACTCATGGGAACCCAGAGACCAGGTGAAAGGAGATGTGGCGAGAATGATGTTTTATATGGCGACTCGCTATGAAGGTGATTATGATCTAGAATTGGTGGATTATACAGGAACCAACTCCGGACAACCTATATTTGGGAAGTTATCCACCCTTTTAGAATGGCATGCGGATGATCCTGTTGATGAAAGGGAAATAAGAAGAAATACTCTGATATATGAACAATTTCAGGGTAATCGCAATCCTTTTATTGACCATCCCGAATTCGTGGAAAGGATTTGGGGCACACCTACTTCCCTCTCAAATTTGCACACTGGACTATCAATGGGAAGTAAAGAATTTCAAGAGAGTAGCCTAAATCTTCAGGAAAAAAGTGAATTGGTGGTTTACCCTAATCCATCCTTTGGAAAGTTTAAAGTTATTGTTGGGGGTGAAATATTATCAAATAACCACTGGAGTATTATGGATATGAATGGAAAAGTAATACGGAGGATGACAGTCGATAAAGAAGCTACCATTGATATTTCTGAATTAAAAAGGGGTATATATATCCTACAGGTGGAAACAAAGTCAGTAGTATATAGGAGGCGGATTGTATTGCGATAACAAAGGTCGGCAAGGAAGACAAAGAAAATTCATTTGAAGGTGTGATCACCAAAGCCAAAAACTTCCACTTTACCCCCTAATTGGAAGTTTTTGGTATCCAAGGCATTTACTATCTTATGGAATAAAAAAAACGTAAAAAAGGAAATCCTAAATTGGGCTATACCTTTCTAATTTTTCCTAAAATTGAGGCCAGGAAAAAAATCCAAAAGGACTAGTTTCAAAAAGTCTCCTTTCTCATCAATAATTAGTGGAAACCTCTGAAATTTACCCTGCCTTATTATTTGTCTAGAAAAAGAAAGTTTCGATAGTTCTTTCCCTCCAGGTATTTAAATCTAGGTGTGATTTAATAGGTAGTCAGATATGTTGCCAAAAGTTAGAAAGAACTGTTTGGACAGGATTTATTCGCTTAAATTTAAGTAATTAGTTTATTCCAAAATTGTATATCGATAAAAAGAATAGTATATTTTATTTATTTTTTTATCATAAAACAATTAATTATGCCAATTTCAGATTCACAGTGGTGGACTATTGCAAGCAGAGGACTTGGGTTAAGAAGTGAAAGTAATGCAGATATTATTTATAGTGCTGCATCTTATTCAATGGATTGCGGTAAGACGGGAAGTGAGATTCTTCGTGGTACTCCAGGAAACTGGGATGAATGCCTGAGAAATACAATTGAGTTTATAAAGGGTTTCCCTGAAGCTGATAATAGATATCTTTTAATAGTAGAAGGCAGTCGTGGTGATAGTTTTGAATATTCAGGATGTTTCCCAAAATGTAGTTCTAAACCAAGAGGTATTTTAGCCAGTACTTCATTAAATGCTAGTGTTGATGAGTTATTTAAATGGGTATTAAATTCTATAGATAAATTGTAATAACCACTTATTCATTTGGTGTTCCCATTTTTACTTGTTGAGGATTAGTCAGTACTTGGGACAGTTGGGAGCTTCCTACTAGTGTGAAAGTGGTCATTCGTTTTAAGAACTTCTTTTTTTAAGGATGAGTAGATCAGTAATTACTTGGCTTTGAATTAATTAATGATAAACTTATATATCGTTAACTAAATAAAAAATTATGAAAAAGAAAGAACTAAGATTAGATCAGCTTAAGGTCGAGAGTTTTGTTACCTCCTTGGAATACGAAAAAGAAGATACCATTAAAGGGGGAGCATTTACAGTGTGGTGTCCATCTGATTGGGATGAATGTGACAAAACGGATCTTTGTTAATAGAATTAGATCCAAGTCATCATTCCTATAATTAGAACCAATTGAAAAATGCTCCAAAACTATAATTCAAAAAAAACCTTTAACAAGTTTTACCACTTCCCTAATAAAATGCATTTCTAAAGAGTATCCACCGACCTATATCCGGGTCCGCGTCGGGATATAGGTCGGTGGATACTCTTTATTTGTTTGTGGACTTCTTTTTAAAATGAGAACTATAATTCTTGATGACCGTAAGTTTGGCTATAGACAATTTATCTTTTATTATTTCCTCAATCCAATTGAATGAAATGGTATAGACTTCCCTCCTACTTTTATTTTGATGGAATCTAATAGTTTAAGACCGTTTTAATCTCTCACCCCTAATTCTATTGCCCTTTCTTTATTTATGTTATACCTTCCACTTTCCTGAAAAGTGGCACTAAATATGGGTTGAAAACAAAGCCCTAAGAAAAGTCTTTTTGACCAGTTATTGAACTCTTTTCTTTAGAACTCTACATATTTAAAAGTAGTTTTTATTCCCATGAGGCAAGTGATCAACCTAATTTGTTTAATGACAGCTTTTGCCACCCTGATCATTGGACTTTGGACCATCCGTAAACCACTGGCTATAGGAGATTTGGCCTTTTTGATTTGGTCTATTTCGCCTTATTTGGGAATTGTATTTCTTCCTAAAAGGAAATTAAAACCCTTAGCATTAAGGCTGCTTTTGGGAATTACGATTTTTATAAGTTGTGGAGGCCTGTACCAACTAGTAAATGCTATGTTTTTTATCAAGGATGCCCAAAGTGGATTGGCATTTCTTGTTATTCCCTTTGCTCAGTGGTTTCTCCTATTGATTTTTCTTATACCCGTATTTTTTTTAGGTATGACGAACCCTATTGAAAATTCAAAGAAAAGTTAATAATACTGATTTTTCCTCATTACCAAACTTTTAATTTATAGAGGGGTGGAACAAATAAAAATTGTAAATTTAGTCTATTCAAGGTAAACGTTTCGGATGGATGTTGGGAATAACCTCCTTATCAACTAGAGCTTATTGCCGGATAATTATGCTTTGATCAAAACCAGTTAAGGAAATTTTCATTTTTTTCTCCTCACCGGTTTGGGTTATTCTAACCTTTTGTCCCCTACCCTCCATATATAATTCCAGTTGGTGCCTATCTCCTTGTTGATAGACGGATGCCCAATTATCTTGACCCAATGCATTATTTTGTATTAACACCAGCTCATTGTATGCGCCAATCTGACGGATTTCATCCACCACATTTTTAAGAGTGCCTCCTATTTGAGAAATAATAATCCTATTTTTTAAACCCGATTGGCGAACATTCCTTACTATATTCCCCCCATTACGTTGCGTAATGGCTAGGAAATTATCTGTTTTACTGCTCTGACCAATTTGCCTTACTTTTTCAATGGTATTACCCAAAGCACCTGCTTTGTCATTGGCTTCCAAAGATAAATTGTTTCCGTTTATCTGATTAAATATCGTAGTACCAAAGGTACTCCTTATATCAGAAACTTCATTATTTGTTGCTGGTCCATTGGACCGCTGTACCTGTTTAATAGCAAGAAGGCTGGGACCGTTTTGGATAAGGTCATTGATGACATTAATCCCTGTTCCATTTTTGGTTATAATTTGTTTGATTAAAACAATAGCCAAGGATCCCTTTTGGGTGAAGTTTTCTATCCTATTAGATAATTCGTTTTTTGTACTGGCATTATGTTGAAATATCCCTAAGAAATTTAATGAACCACTTTGAATGACATCAGTTACAATATTTAGATTTACATCCCCGGAAGAGATGTTGTTTTGGAAAATGTACATAAGGTTCCCTTTTCCTCTTTGTTTTATCTGGGAGCCACCAGTAGCTGTTTCATTGCTATTGTTATTACCCACAGCATCAATTATTTGGGTGATGTGCATCCTATTCCATTTTCCTTCTTGACTTACGGTGGCGCTACTAGCACCCACCTCATTGTCATTGCGATTACCTAAAGAGTTATTAAATTGGGTAATGGTCATCCTGTTAAAATAGCCACCCTGGTTTATTGAGCCTCCATCAGTACCTGCTTCATTAAAACTGAGCCTGCCCGAAGCACGGATATTTTGGTGAACCGTCATACTGTTTTTAAAGCCGACCTGGCTTACTGATCCCCCACCAAAGCTAGATACTTCATTTTCATTACTAAAACCTGAAGCATTGTTGAATTGGGTAATTTTTAGATTATTACCTGTACCACTCTGGGTTACAGAACTACTTTGAATACCGACTTCATTGTCATTATCATCACCTGAAGAGTTGTTGAATTGAGTAATGTTAAGATTATTCCCTGAACCACCCTGTCTTACTGAGCCATTTGTATTTCCTACTTCATTGAAATTAAAACTTTTCGATGCACTGATGGTCTGGTAAATAGTCATATTATTTTTATTTCCCCCTTGCCGTACCGATCCCCCACCAAAGCTAGATACTTCATTATCATTGCGAAAACCTGTAGAGTTGTTGTTTTGATCAATGTGGATGCGGTTCCACCACCCTTTTTGGTTTAACCTATCCTCTTCAGAGCCTACCTCATTGTCACTTTCACTATCTAAAGAGTTGTTACTTTGAATGATTTGCATCTTATTATGCTTTCCCTCTTGGTTTAGGTTTTCTATAGTGTTACTTCCCTCCCCTTTCACTGATTGTTCCACTATGATTCTATTAAAAAAGCCACCCTGCATTACATTTTTCACAGCATTACTACCGGAGCTTTTACTTGCCAAGTTTTGAAAACCTTTGATAACATTTCCAAAACCGATTTGGGTGATCCTTGTGGTATCATTGCTACCTATAGCACCCGGTTCTCTGATTTGTTGAATGTTATTTACATTCTGTGCATAAAGGCTGTTTGTGGTTATGAAGAGTATGGAAATGAGTAGAATATCTTTCATTTTTTAACACTTTAATTTATTACACACATAAATACTCTTATCTATTGTGAAATGTTTATATCCTTAGTTAAGGTTGATGGAAGGGGGAAGGCTGAGAGGCTTGAAGAAAGAAAAGATTTGGAGGAAGACCTAAAAACTATTAAAAATAAT
>NZ_SMMB01000467.1 GCF_009711365.1 Xanthovirga aplysinae
TGATGAAACTGGAATTTACTATATCAGTTTGACACGTCCCGTTCAAAATTATTCCTGTGGAGTGGTTTTGCTTAGTTTTAAACGTTGACAGAACTCTTAATAGATTGGTACTATACTATATAAAAGAAAGTCTCCTATACCTCACCTCTCAATTGTTTTTTATAAAAGCCAGACTTTTACCTTGATTGGAAACCATTTTTTATGAGCAATACAAAAAAACAAACCGTATCCTTTAACTATGAAGCCCATTATCATACGATGGGAGAATTAAACCAAAATACTCGTCAAATCTGGTTTCTTTGTCATGGTTATGGGCAACTTTCCAAGTATTTCATCCAAAAGTTTAAGGTGCTTAATAATGGACACAACTATTTGATTGCTCCTGGAGGCTTAAATAACTTTTATAAAGAAGGGTTTTCTGGGAGAGTTGTGGCCACTTGGATGACAAAAGAAGAAAGAGAGACTGATATAAAAAATTATATCAAATACTTAAATTCAGTTTATTTAAAAGAGCTTCAAGGATTACCGTTGAAAAATGTAAAAATCAACATCCTTGGCTTTTCTCAGGGCGTGGCAACCGTAAGTAGATGGGTTACCCAGGGAGATTTCCATTTTGACCAATTATTACTTTGGGCCTGGGTCTTACCTCCGGATTTGGATTTAGTATTGAGTAAAAATAGGTTAATGGGCAAAAATACTTACTTAATCTATGGAAAAAATGACCCTTTGATCAAAGAGGAAGATCTAATTACCCAAAATCAATTAATTGAAAAACTAGGAATAAAAAGCCAAAGCATCACTTTCGAAGGTGGACATGATATTAACAGGGAAGTTCTTAAAGGATTTCTTTAAAAAATAATTGAATTAATAGGCCAAAAGAATTTCTGTAATCCTTTTTTCATTCATTTTGGTGAAGCCTGGTACTTAATGGGATTTCTTCAAATTATATAAAAGTGAAATGGAAAGTGTGAGAAGTAGATTGTAAATACAAACACTTCACTTCTCACGCTTAACACTTCACTAGATTAATTATTTTTTACGATTGACAAGGGTTGAGCTTGCTTGTGCAGTGGGAAAGGTAATCATATCACTTATATTAACATGGGTCGGCCTGCTAAGAATAAACTCTATCATTTCGGCAATATCTTGGGGTTTAAGCGGCTCTAAATCTACATAAACTTTCTTGGCCATTTCTTCATCCCCTTTGAATCGAACCAAAGAAAACTCCGTTTCCACCATTCCTGGGCAAATCTGAGAAACTTTTATCCCATATGGATTCAAGTCCATCCGCAAACCGTTGTTGATGGCATTCACTGCATGTTTAGATCCACAATAAACATTCCCATTAGGATAGGCTTCCTTTCCAGCAATAGAACCAATGTTAATAATATGTCCCGATTTACGTTCCACCATTTTTGGAACTATTGCCTTGGTAACATAAAGTAAGCCTTTAACGTTAATGTCGATCATAGCATCCCAGTCATCCAAATTACCTTCATGGAAAGGAGCCAGACCGTGCGCATTTCCTGCATTATTAATAAGCACGTCTACAGTTTCCCAAGCCTTAGGCAGGCTTGCTATAGCTTTTTCAACAGCATCTCTATCACTTACATCAAAACTTAAGGTTAGCACCTCGGTTTTAGTAGAAAGTTCCGTTTTTAACGCCTCAAGACGATCTTCCCGACGGCCACACAAAATCAATTTATAAGAGCCATGAGCCAATAGTTCAGCAGTGGACTTCCCAATACCAGAGGTTGCCCCTGTA
>NZ_SMMB01000712.1 GCF_009711365.1 Xanthovirga aplysinae
CTCTTAACTGCCCCAAACCAACAACAATCACCCAATCCGTTGGAAACATGATCGCTTTTGTAGGAAATCAGCCCCAAAGCCTTTTCATCCCTTAACCCAATTTTTCAAGACAAAACGAATTTAGGACTTGATAATTCATCAGGTCCTTGCAAACAAAAAAAGGCTGTCAATAGACTGCCTTCCTTTTTACATACTTTACTTTAAAGCCATACTTTGGAAGAAAATCAGGCTTTAGCTTTGTTCTTTTGCTCCTGAACCTCAATTCGAATTTGTTGGGCAAGGTTTTTCAACTCTTGCATACCTTTTCTGACTCTGGTTCCTGCAGCCTGGTTTCCTTTTTCATAAAACTTTTCAAAGTCTCCTTCAAGGCCCATTACTAAATCTCGGACTTCGTCAAATCTTTTCATATTCAAAAGTAGATTATTTGGTTAAAATATTAATACTTGCTTTGAATAGCAATATAACCAAAATGTTTAAAACACAATAAACGAACCCGATTTTTATATAAAAAATTACACAAATTGTGCAGCTAATTCAGCCTTTCGGTATTCGCCTTTTTCTAATCTATCTTTTATCGCCTCAAAGGCTGCTATTGTTTCTGCTACATCATCCAAAGTGTGAGCTGCTGTAGGAATCAATCGAAGCATAATACAATCTTTAGGAACAACAGGGTAAATTACAACCGAACAGAAAATGCTAAAGTTCTCTCTAAGATCATAACTTAAGGTAGCTGCTTCTCCTACTCCCCCACTCAAAATTACTGGAGTAACTGGAGTCTCAGTCTTTCCGAGGTTAAACCCTCTGGCCCTTAAGCCACTTTGCAAGGCATCAACAATTTTCCAAAGGTTTTCCTTATGCTCAGGCTGATCTCTTAACATTTCCAACCTTTTGATTGCTCCAATAACAAAAGGCATCGGTAAAGTCTTTGCAAAGATCTGAGAACGCATATTAAACCTCAGGTACTTAATAATATTCTTATCTCCTCCAACAAAAGCCCCTATACTGGCCATAGACTTGGCAAAAGTCGAGAAATAAAGGTCAATTCCATCTTGAATGCCCAATTCCTCTCCAGTACCAGCACCAGTGGTTCCCATGGTTCCAAATCCATGAGCATCATCTACAAATAAGCGGAATTCATATTTTTGCTTTAGGGCTACAATTTCTCTCAACTTACCCATACTTCCGGACATGCCGAATACCCCCTCGGTAATAACTAAAATACCACCACCGGTTTCTTGGGTTAATTTGGAAGCACGCTCAAGCTGCTTCTCTAGGCTTTCAATATCATTGTGGTTAAATACAAATCGTTTCCCCAAATGCAAACGAACCCCATCTACAATACAGGCATGTGATTCGGCATCGTAAACAATTACATCGTTTCGGTTAACAACTGCATCAATAATAGAAAGCACTCCCTGATATCCATAATTGAGAAGCATCACATCTTCTTTCTGGATAAAATCAGCTAGCATAGCCTCTAATTCCTCATGCTTATCAGAGTTTCCAGACATCATTCGTGCACCCATTGGATAAGCAAGCCCCCAATCAGCAGCTCCTTCAGCATCCACTTTACGAATCTCCGGATGGTTCCCCAAACCCAAATAGTTATTTAAGCTCCAGGTCAAAACCTCTTTACCTCTAAATTTCATTCTAGGAGCAATCTCTCCCTCCAGCTTAGGAAACATCCAGTAACCTTCATCAATATCAGAATGCCTTCCCAAAGGTCCTCTGTCTTTCAACAACTTATCAAATATATCCAATGTAATTCAGTTTACAATTTACAATCAACTTGCTTCTGACTTGCAAAAAAACATCGGCAAATTTAAGACGAAATATGTTTACCACAAAAAACTATAACCATTTTATCACCTTACAACTTAGATTTTAGAAAATAATTAAGTAGCATTGCATGTAAAAATACGATACAATTGATAAACCCCAAGCACCCTACGATGGCTCAAATTAATAAAATATTAATCGCTAACCGAGGAGAAATTGCTTTACGTATTATCCGTTCCGCTAAAGAAATGGGAATTAAAACCGTAGCAATTTTTTCAGAAGCTGACCGCAACGCCCTACATGTTCGTCATGCAGATGAAGCCGTCTGCATCGGTCCTCCTCCTTCCTCGGAATCTTACCTGCAGGCTGATAAAATCATTTCTATTTGTAAAGATTTAGGGGTAGATGCCATCCACCCTGGTTACGGATTTTTATCAGAGAACACGGATTTTGCCAAAAAAATTTCCGACGCAGGATTAATTTTTGTTGGTCCCTCGGCTGAAGCCATAGAAGTTATGGGAAGCAAACTTGCTGCCAAAAATGCGGTTTCAAAGTATGATATTCCCATGGTCCCTGGTACAGACAAAGCCATTACCAACATAAAGGAAGCTAAAAAGACAGCCCAATCCATTGGTTATCCTATCCTAATAAAGGCCAGTGCCGGAGGTGGTGGTAAAGGAATGCGAGTTGTTGAAAAGGAAGAAGATTTTGAAGAACAAATGGAAAGAGCTGTTAGTGAAGCCCTTTCATCTTTTGGGGATGGCGCTGTTTTTATAGAAAAGTATATTTCTTCTCCCAAACATATTGAAATACAAGTTTTAGGGGACCAACAAGGCAATATTGTTTATTTGTTCGAACGGGAATGTTCCATACAAAGAAGACACCAAAAAGTTATTGAGGAAGCCCCATCACCTGTGGTAAGTCCGAAAATGCGAGAAGCTATGGGAACAGCCGCCATTGGTGTAGCCAAAGCCTGTAACTATTATGGTGCAGGTACAGTTGAGTTTATTGTAGATGAACAACTCAACTTTTATTTCCTGGAAATGAATACCCGTCTTCAAGTGGAACATCCGGTAACAGAAAATATTACGGGTATAGATCTTGTAAAAGAGCAAATTCGAATCGCCGAGGGTAAACCATTGGGTTTTGAGCAAAAGGACCTGAAGATTCACGGTCATTCCGTAGAAGTCAGGGTATATGCAGAAGACCCAAAGAACAACTTTTTGCCCGATATCGGAACTTTGCAAACTTACATTCGTCCCCAAGGCCCAGGAATCCGGGTGGATGATGGCTTTGAGCAAGGCATGGATATTCCAATTTATTATGATCCAATGATATCAAAACTTATTTCTCATGGCAAAGACAGGGAAGAGGCCATCCAACGGATGATTCGGGCTATCGACGAATACGAAATCACTGGAATTGCAACCACCTTAGATTGCTGCAAATATGTACTAAATCATGAGGCCTTTCTTTCGGGTAAGTTTGATACTAACTTTATTGACAAACATTTTAAAGGGGAATATTTAGAAGAAGAAGCTAGTATGGACACTAAAAGCATAGCAGCTGCATTAGCTTCCCATTTAATGACTCAATCTACAGAATCAAAGCCATTGATAAATAATGGCACCTCTGCCCAAAAGCAAAAGAGTAAATGGAAAAAT
>NZ_SMMB01001297.1 GCF_009711365.1 Xanthovirga aplysinae
AAAAAGGACTATTCGTTTTATTTTTCATAAAAAATAGTAAGCATAATTTATAAGTGCTCATTAGGTTTTTATTTGTTTTATTAAGTAATTTTGCAATAAAAATCATAAAGAAACAGAAAACAACTTTACCATTTTTAAGGGAACTTCATATAAGTTCATTTGCAGCGAATACTTTTTATGGCCTTACATTTCTACAAAAAAACCCTATTTTTCATCCTTTTGTTATCCATGATAGGGATAGGCTATTTTATATACCTCCCCTCTCCAACCCCTACCCCAAAACCTGATTTTTCTTTCATCCAAGCGAAATCTGCTGTTGGAAGTCAGGAAGATCCTCGGGCCCGTTTAAATTATGAAACCAATATGTTGGTTAACCCAGCAAACCGAATAATCCCGGAAAAAATAAGGCAAAAAGAATTAATTTTTGCCAAAACTATTGAAAGTCGCCAAACCCACATCCAAAGAAGCGATGCATCAAAAGCAGAATTATTTGAAGGAACAGAGTGGGAAGCCAAAGGCCCATACAATGTGGGTGGAAGAACCCGTGCATTAGCAATAGACCGTTCAAATGAAAACAGAATATTGGCTGGAGGGGTTTCTGGCGGTATTTGGATTTCCGAAAATTCAGGAGACAACTGGTCAAAAGTCACAAAAAACTCTGATTTACATAGCGTTACATGCATCATTCAATCAACCCGAGATGAAAAGACCTGGTACTACGGTACGGGTGAGCTTCGTGGGAACACCGCAAGTGGTGGTGGAGCTGCCTACAGGGGAGATGGAATTTTTAAATCTACCGATAATGGAGAATCCTGGGAATTGCTTCCTTCCACTAGTGATTTACTGGACTCTCTTCATATTTTCAACAAACAATTTAATTACATCTGGAATTTAGCTATCAACCCTAACACTGAGGTACAAGATGAGGTATATGCGGCAACTTATGGAGGTATTCTTAGATCGACAAATGGAGAGGATAACTGGGAATTAGTGTTGGGTGATGGTCACAAAGAAGCAAGCGCATTTTATACCGACTTGGCAATCAATTCCAATGGGACAATGTATGCAGCATTAAGTTCTGAGACTTTGGATGGGGTGGCTACCCAAACTGGAATTTACACCTCAACAGATGGATTGGACTGGAAACCCATTACTCCATTTAATTGGCCAAGAAATTTCAGAAGAACAGTGATCGGTATCGCTCCTTCTAACCCGGATCTTGTTTATTTCCTAACAGACACAGAGGAAAGGCCTAGACTATGGAAATATAATGCTGGCACAAAAAAATGGACTGACCTAAGTGTTAATATTCCTTCTTTTGGAGGAGATGTTGGCGATCTAGATTTACAGGAGTCTTACAATATGCTTCTCAAAGTTCATCCAAAAGATGAAAATATTGTTTTTTTAGGAGGCACCAATCTTTATCGCTCTACGGACGGTTTTCAAAGCAGTAAAAATACAGAATGGATAGGTGGGTATTCCACAGAGAATGATATTAGCAACTATAAAAATCACCACCCCGATCAACATGCTATTTTCTTTTACCCCTCTAACCCAGACGAAATGCTTTCGGGACATGACGGTGGTATTAGCAAAACTTCTAACAACAAAGCAGGAGAAGTAAATTGGCAAAATTTGAATAATGGCTATGTCACGGCCCAGTTTTATACCATTGCCATCGATAAAGCCTCAGATTCCGATTTAATTATAGGAGGTTTGCAAGATAATGGAAGTTATGCAGGAATTATTGAGAACATGAGTGAGCAATGGACTCAATTGCTTAGCGGAGATGGAGGTTATAGTGCGGTAACAGCTAATGGTGGTTTCATATATGCTTCTTTTCAAGAAGGTCAAACCTATCGTTTATCGGTAAACAATGACCTTGAATTGACAGGTTTTACTCGGGTTGATCCTAAGGGAGCAGGTAATAAGACTGCACAAGAATATCTTTTTATTAATCCTTTTGTCATTGACCCCAACAATAACAACAAAATGTATTTGGCTGGAGGGGACAAGATATGGATCAATAACAATTTGAGCCAGATTAGAGATTATTCTCAGAATCCCACCCTAACGAATTGGGAGTCAGTTTACTCCTCAAGGGTAGAACCTCCGACAGAAGAAGAAATTATTAGAAAAATAAAACACCAAATTTCAGCCCTAGCCGTATCCCGAAATCCCGCAAATATACTTTATTACGGAACCAACAAAGGAGAATTATACAAAATTGAAGAAGCTACCGGAGGTGATGCCCAAACGGATGAACTCACCCATAACCTTCAAAAGGGTGCTGAAACTTGTAACGGAGCCTGTTTGGACGGCGGATACATTAGCAGTATTTCCGTAGATCCCCGGGATGCCAACAAAGTGTTAGTAGCATTTTCCAATTATGAAATTCCAAGTATTTTCTATTCCGAGGATGGTGGAGTAACTTTTACGGATGTGAGTGGCACATTGGAACAAAACCCGGATGGTTCCGGGAATGGTCCTTCTGTTCGTTGGGCAGAAATCCTTCCCATGACGAATAACAGTTCCCTATTTCTGGCTGGTAGCAGCACAGGCTTATACAGTAGCTATAACTTGGACGGTCTAAATACCGAATGGTCCCAAGAGGGTGAGGATGTAATTGGAAATGTAGTAGTTCCTATGATCACTTATAGAACCACCGACGGAAAAGTTGCCATAGCTACTCACGGTAATGGGGTATACACAAAGGAATTTGACAATATTGAACACCTGAAAGTTTCGGATGAAAATATACCAATAACACTAAGTCAAAATTATCCAAATCCCTTATCGGACATCACCTATATAAAATTTGAACTCCCTAAAAGTGGGGAAACAAAAATTCGGATTTTTAATGCCATAGGCCAAGAAGTAAGAACCTTGCTACATGCCACCCAGTTTCACGGAGAAAACCAGGTAAGTTGGGATGGGACCGACAGTAATGGTGGATTGGCACCTGATGGCCTATACTTTTATAGATTAGAATTTGGGGAAACAGCTATAACTAAACGTATGATCCTAAATCGAGGGAGTAATTAGTGAATAATTGATTTTTGAAGAAATGGACAATAATATCTTTTCAGGATTTATGAATCTCCAAAATCCTGGCTTTTAGCCTAACATTTCTACATTGATCCTTCAAAAATAGAATATCATCACCCATTATTCACCTTTCAAAAATTTTAACCTTTTTTCAGAAAGCTAAATTTTCGGTTTTTAACTGAGAAATTATACTATAAAGAAATGCTGATTCGTTTTTCTTACTTTAACCTGCAAAGCATAAGATGGAAAACCTAACTATTTCAATAATTGGATGTGGAAACCTAGGATTATCAGTCACTCAAGGTCTCTTAAAAGGTAATCAAATCACACCTAATCAATTAACCATTACTAAAAGAAACTTATCCCCAATTTTATTCTTGCAG
This sequence comes from Xanthovirga aplysinae, assembly GCF_009711365.1. Classification (GTDB taxonomy): domain Bacteria; phylum Bacteroidota; class Bacteroidia; order Cytophagales; family Cyclobacteriaceae; genus Xanthovirga; species Xanthovirga aplysinae. The sequence continues at coordinate 3,432 of NZ_SMMB01001297.1, forward strand.
GAAAAAGGGGTCAAAGTACTAAGCAATAACATACAAGCAGTTCGGGATTCTCAATTGGTAGTCATTGCCGTAAAACCTTACAACGTAAAAGATGTATTGGAAGAGATTCGAGACGAATTAGACCCTGAACGCCATGTATTGGTTTCTTTAGCCACAGGAATTACTACGGATGAAATAGCTCAACACATCGGCAAAACGATCCCAATTTTTCGGGCCATGCCTAACATAGCTACGGATATAAGAGAATCCATTACCTGCATATGTCACAAAGCAGCCAATGGGGAGGAAATGCAACAGGTAGAATGGTTATTTAACCATTTGGGTGTCAGCATTCAAATAAATGAAGAATTAATGGAAGCTGCCACCATTTTAGGGGCCTGTGGTATCGCCTACGTATTGCGATTTATCCGTGCAATGATTCAGGGTGGAATTCAAATTGGTTTCGATGCCAAAACGGCTAATGCCATTGTTAACCAAACGGTAAAAGGAGCTGCCGAATTATTGATTACCAATAATGATCACCCGGAAAGAGAAATTGACAAGGTGACTACACCAAAAGGTTGCACCATAGTAGGACTTAATGAAATGGAACATCAGGGCTTCAGTTCCTCCTTGATAAAAGGAATTGTGGCTTCATTTGAAAAAATTGAGAATTAGATTAGATCCTGATTTGTTTAAAAAATGGGCTGATAAGAAATCAGAATTACTATTTTTAGTATGAAGGAATTACAGGGTTGGAATGATTTGTGAAATAAAACAATTCAAGTTAACCTTACCTACTTTTCATTTTTACTTAATCTAATAAGCTCAAGTTCTTATTTTTTATAGAATCAGATAAAAGGCAAAAGGATTTTCAAGAATTCTTAATATTTAAAAACAGCCAGCTTCCTCCTGGTTGTTTTTCTATTCACAGTTTTAAACTAAAAAGATTCCAAATAACAATACTCCAACTGGAGAATTCACCAATTTTGGGTCCCCTCTAATTAATTCCTTTTCTTTCCAGATCAACAATTTTCCAATACCTCCTCTTTGAGGGATATATTGCATTTTTTCCTTACCTTTGCGCTCAAATTGATTGGAGAGGAATGAAAACTATGAGAGGATTAACACTGTTTATTTTTTCGGCAGCTTTATTTTTTACTGCCTGTTCACCATCTGTGGATGAGTTAAACGAAAAAGGGAAGTCATTACTTGAAGAAGGTCAGACTCAAAGAGCCATTGATTATTTTGACAGGAGCCTTAAAAAAGATCCTGATAATTTTGAGGCCCACCTAATCAAAGGAGTAGCACTTTTTCAAATGAAGGATTTTTCTCAAGCTGAAAAGGAATTCTCTCAGGCCATACAAGTTGATAGCACCAATTATAAAGGATTTTACAACAGAGGCAACGCTTATCAGGAGCAGCAAAATTTTGAAGAAGCTATCAATGATTACAGCAAAGCAATTGAGTTGCAACCAGAATTAGCCGACGGATTTATCAACCGTAGCTCTGCTTTTTTTGCCAACAGGCAATTTGAAGAAGCACTATATGACCTTCAGGCGGCGAATCAGCTTTCACCTAATAACCCAACCATAACTTTCAACCTGGGAAAAGTGAAAATGATGATTTTTCAAGAAAAAGAAGCGATGGAGGATTTCAAAAAGTATATCACTATGGACCCAAAAAATGGAGAAGCTTTTTATTTGATGGGAATGATTCAGATTTCGCAGAAAAATAAAGATGAAGCCTGTCTTTATCTAAAAAAAGCTAAACAATTAGGTTTTGCTAAAGCTGATGAAGCTTTAAAAGACAATTGTCAATAATTTCTTAATCCATTCATTTCTTCATCAAATGGCGGAAATAGGAACAGACATCATTAAAGCCAAAAGGCTGCTAGAAGCAAATGAATTGGTAGCAATTCCTACCGAAACTGTTTACGGGTTAGCAGGTAATGCCTTTGAGGGATCAGCGGTTAGCAAAATTTTTGAGGTTAAAAACCGCCCTTCTTTTGATCCATTAATTGCACATACCAACAGCTTAGAAAAGGTACGAGGTTTTGTTAAAGAGATTCCACCCGCCGCCGAAAAACTGGCCAAAGCTTTCTGGCCTGGTCCTTTAACCCTCCTTTTACCCAAAAATAAATTAGTCCCGGATTTGGTAACTTCCGGCCTGGATACCCTGGCTGTTCGAATCCCAAATCATTCACTTACTCTTTCTTTACTGGAAAAACTTGACTTTCCTTTGGCAGCACCCAGCGCCAATCCATTTGGTTATATAAGCCCCACAAGGGCTTCTCATGTCGAAGAACAATTAGGTGATAAAATCCCCTATATTCTAGATGGCGGTTCTTGCCATATAGGCATTGAATCTACCATTATTGGTTTTGAGGGTAGACAAACTATAATATATCGTATGGGTGGCAAGAGCGTGGAAGAGATTGAAAAAATTGCAGGTAAAGTAAAAATAAAACCACATTCCAGCTCTAACCCAAAAGCACCAGGAATGTTAAAAAGCCACTATGCCCCAACCAAAGACGTCATTCTGGGAAACATCCACCAATTACTCCCAAAGTATAACAAAGAAGAGGTAGCCATTCTTTCCTTTAGTGATTCTTTCGAAGAGATACCAGAAGAAAGACAAATCATTCTTTCTCCTAAAAAAGATTTATCCGAAGCTGCTCAAAAATTATTTTGGGCTTTAAGACGGTTGGACAAACTCAATATTCGCTATATCCTAACTGAATTAGTTCCAAACAAAGGGCTAGGTAGGGGAATCAATGACAGATTGCAACGAGCTTCTGTAAAGTAATTTTTTATAGACTCATTTTCTCTTCAAAGGAAATTCCCATTCTTCTAAGAACTTAAAAAGAAAACTTCTTCCATTTGCATTTCAATATTCACCCCAAATTAATCCTTATTACTGGCATCTCTTCCACAATCGATTGTTAAACTTAAATTAGAGAAAATAATGAAAAATTAAAGAGCTTAGTTGGCGACATGGTATAAATTTCACCATATTTAACTTCTCTTAAGCCCAATGAACAAATAGCATTTTTATGCCTTTTCTTTTAAAGGGCAACACTTTTGATTCTATCACATTAGACTCATTTTTAAAAAATGAAAACACTTGATCAATTCAACTTCGCAGGTAAGAAGGCTCTGGTAAGAGTAGATTTTAATGTTCCTTTGGATGAATCCTTCAGTATTACCGATGAAACCCGTTTAACAGCAGCAATTCCCACTATTCAAAAAATATTAAATGACGGGGGAGCGGTGATCTTAATGTCACATCTGGGCCGTCCAAAAGGGGAAGCCTCGGATAAATATTCCCTCTCCCATATCGTGAACCGCCTTTCTGAACTAATAGGAAAACAAGTAGCATTTGCGAATGATTGTGTGGGTGAGGAAGCAAGTGAAAAAGCTGCAAAACTACAATCAGGGGAGGTTTTATTGCTAGAGAACTTAAGATTTCATTCTGAAGAAACAAAAGGAGATGAGGCCTTTGCACAAAAATTAGCCAATCTCGCCAATGTATATGTAAACGATGCGTTTGGTACTGCTCACCGCGCACATGCATCCACTACGATAGTTGCCAAATTCTTCCAAGAAAAGATTGCGGGATACGTTATCCAAGCGGAGCTCGAAAATGCTAAAAAAGTTCTGGACAATGCATCCAAACCATTTACAGCCATCATGGGAGGCGCCAAGATTTCAGATAAAATAATGATCATTGAACAACTTTTAGATAAAGTGGATAACCTGATTATTGGAGGGGGTATGTCCTACACCTTTTTTAAAGCCATGGATGGAGAAATAGGTAAATCCCTGGTGGAAGAGGATAAAATTGAACTAGCTAGTGAACTAATCAAAAAAGCAAAAGAAAAAGGGGTAAATCTACTATTACCTATTGATTCTCTTTGTGCAGATGCCTTCTCCAATGATGCCAATGAAAAAGTTTGCCAAAGCTTTTTGATAGATGATGAGTATATGGGATTAGATATTGGACCTGAAGCTCGTGAAACTTATGCCAAAGTCATCGAGGACTCCAAAACAATTCTTTGGAATGGCCCTATGGGGGTTTTTGAAATGTCCAATTTTGCAATGGGTACCGAACGTGTGGCGGAAGCCGTAGTACAAGCTACTGAAAAAGGCGCTTATTCATTGATTGGTGGAGGTGATTCAGCAGCAGCCATCAATAACCTTGGCTTTGGAGAGCAAGTTTCTTATGTTTCTACAGGTGGTGGGGCCTTACTGGAATATATGGAAGGAAAAACATTACCAGGAATTAAGGCTTTGAATGCTTAATTAAAAAGTGGTAGAGACGCAAAGTATTGTGTCTCTACTTAATCAAATCTAATCTTCCTCCCTTATCATAATACAACTCTTCCCCATCCAGCAACTTACGAATACTTTCAATAACAACTTCCTGAGAAAAATTTTCCAGTTTCCCAGTCAATTCTTCTGGTAACAAAGGTTGTTGTTTAACCATTTCCAAAATACTAATTCTCAAACTTTCTTCGTCAACAAATTCTCCCCTTCTTTTCTCTTCTACACAAAAATCACACACCCCACATTTATCGGCTTTTAACTCACCAAAATACTCAGACAATAATTGTGTTCTACACCGATTTTTCTGCTCCACATAGGCAATCACCGCCTCGGATTTTTCAATATCCTGATGCTTTCGACCATTGATTTTCCTAATATCCAGTGGAAGTCTGGAGGTTTCAAACCTGGGCGTAATAAAAGTCAATTGAGGTTTATCCTTTTGTTGATCATAGCTAATTATACCAATTTGTTCCAGGTATTTTAATTTTTGTTTCACCTCATAAATCGGAATTTTCAAAAACAGGGATAACTGACGCTCACTAATGGAGGAATAGGTGGAAAACATCTCTCCTCCATATATACGTAATAAGGCCTTAATAAAAGAGTCATAAGTTTCATTAAATAACTGAAACTCATAAAGTTTTTGATGATCTACAGTAATATGGACACGTGATGGTTGAAAAAAACTCTCATTCAACTGAATCAATCCCTCCTCACTCAATTTTTTAATGGAGTAATAAACCTCATTACGATTAAAACCGAAAGTTTCTATAAAATCATCCAGTACAAAATCATAACTCGCCAGTTGACTGCTTCCCACCGCAATTTTATAATAATTGGCCAGACTTTGGTAAACCCTTCTTAAAACATCAACCGAAGGATAAGCTTGCAATATTCTTTCCCGTAATTCCTCCACATCTTTCTTATGATAGAGCATTACAGCAAAGGCTTTACGGTCATCGCGCCCGGCACGTCCAGCCTCTTGATAGTAAGCTTCCAGAGTATCAGGTAAATCCATGTGTATAACGGTACGAACATTGGCCTTATCAATACCCATTCCAAAAGCATTTGTAGCAACAATTACTCGAAGCTTATCTTGCACCCAGTCCTCTTGTTTTCGGTTTCTAACCTCATTGGACAGTCCAGCGTGATAATAATCCGCTACTATACCGGACCGAATTAAATAATTTGCTAACAATTGGGTTCGCTTTCTACTACGCACATACACAATGGCACTTCCTGGCACTTTAGCCAAAATTTCCATCAACTTTCCCTCTTTATGTTCCTCAAAACGAACCGAATAGGATAAATTAGGGCGAGCAAAACTACGTTGAAATACTTTGGACCGTTGAAATTTAAGCTTTTCTTGAATATCCTTCTGCACTTTTGGGGTGGCAGAAGCTGTAAGGGCAATCAGCTTTGCAGTTGGAATTAATTCTCTAAAATCTGCTATCTCCAAATAAGGTGGCCGAAAATCATAGCCCCACTGAGAAATACAATGGGCTTCATCAACAGCAAGAAGAGAAACCTGCATTTTTTTCACCCTCTCCTTTAAAATTTCCGTCTGCAAACGTTCTGGCGACACATATAAAAATTTCACACCCCCGTACACACAATTATCCAAAACAATGTCAATTTCCCTTCTTGACATTCCTGAATATACTGCGGAAGCAGAAATCCCCCTTTTCTTTAATTGTTCCACTTGGTCCTTCATGAGCGCAATCAGTGGGGAAACCACAATACATATACCCTCCATGACTAAGGCGGGAACTTGAAAACACACCGACTTTCCCCCTCCAGTGGGAAGAATGGCTAAAACATCATTTCCTTCCATTACAGCATTAATTATTTCTTCTTGTAATGGACGGAACCGATCATAGCCCCATACTTTTTTTAAAACCTGTTGAATCTCGGTTGTCAAGGGTGCGATAATGTTTATCAAAAAATGAAGATTTCAACAGCAAAATTACAAAATAAAGTAAAGAGTGAAGAGCTTAGAGTTAAAAGTTAAGGGTGAAGACTAAGTAAAAGACTTAAAATGAGTTACTGGAAGCATAATTGTGTCTTTTTCCACTGAAACGGTTCCCTCAACTATATTTCATCAATTAAACAACATCCTTTCATTTATCCACTCCTTACCCTAAACTGATTTTCACCAAACCATAGATTCTTTCTTTAAAAAAGTAGCAATCCCTCTTTTACAATCTTCATTGGAACGAGAACGGGCATTCATTTTTGAAGAATATTCCAAAGCTTCCAAAAAGTCCATAGATTGTACTTCGGCAATCATTTTTTTAGTTAGGGCCATAGATTGGCCGGAATTGTGTATGCATAAATGTTGAGCAAAATCATTTACATGATCTTCCAGCTCATTTGCCTCCACCACTTTATATATCAACCCAAGATCTACTGCTTTTTCAGCTGATATTAACTCTCCAGTTAAAAGCAGTTCTTTTGCTTTTTGTTCGCCAAGCTTTCGAATTAAAAAGACACTAACAATAGCTGGGACAAACCCTATTCTAACCTCTGAATAACCAAACATGGCCTCTGTAACGGAAAAGGCAAAATCGCATACAGAAACCAAACCACATCCTCCGGCAATAGCATGTCCTTGAACTTGAGCAATTACCACCTTCTCCAAAGTATAAATTTTATAAAATAAACTTCTTAGATGGCTAGAATCCTCCAAATTCTCATCATAATTATTTGTTTGCATCCTTTGGAGCTCAGCTAAATCCGCGCCAGCACTAAAAGTCTTTCCGTTAGCTTTAATAATAACCACTTTACACTCTGAATTTTCCTCTGCCTTTGTTAAAGCTTGCATCAAGTCATTTATCATGTCCTGATTAATGGCGTTCCTTTTATCTGCCCTGTTCAAAGTGATAGAGGCTACCCTATCTTTTAGTTCGTAGTTTACAAATTTCATCCCATAAAAATTTTAAAGATCGACTATCAGTGCACCTGAAGATTTTGTAGAGTAAAAAGGCAAATTAAATTTTTCAGCCTCCATTTCCAGCTTTTTACCTATATATTTTTTGTTGGTACTATCAATAATTAATAAGTCAAACTCAAAATTCTTAATGACAGGTTCTAAATGGGTTAAGGAATTATTTCGGATTACTACATAATCAACAGCCACTGGCTTAGTTAAGGTCATATCTTTTTTGGATGGTCTACTAAAAAATATAATTCGTTTGTTTTTCCACACCACTAGATCCAAAGCACCAATCAAACGGTCAACTTTTCCCTCTTGACCCATTGGTAGAATTTCACTTTTCACCCCTGAAGCCACCCAATTGGGAAACACATCATAGAATAAATTCAAGGATTCCGATGAGGTATCTGTCACCAGTAAACTCCTCCTTCCTTCTATTAAATCCAATAAAATGCTTTCATTGGTGTCATAAAAAACCAGTTTTTGTTGTTGATTCTGTTTTTTCTTTTGATTAAAGGTATAACCGCTAAAAAATAAGGATATAAGAAAAGCCAACTTTAAAAAAGTTAAATTTCGAAAGATAAAACACAGAATAAGAGTTAGACCTAGAGTATAAATCACCAGGACCTGCCATTCATCCAAATACAACTCATCCACATGACTAGCAGGCAAAGCCCTTATCCATCTCATGGACGTATTCAAAAAAAGAACTATACCTTCTAAAAGCACTCCCAAAAACCCCGCAAGGGAATACAAGAAAGAACAACTTAATAAGATTAAACCTAACCATAAGATACCTATGGCAGCAGGTATGGCTATCAAATTGGCAAAAAGGAAATAGACTGGCAAAAAGTGAAAATAGTAAATACTCAAAGGCAGAATCATCAGTTGAGCAGAAAAAGAAACTGTCATCAGTTTCCAGGCCCAGTTTAAAAGAACCCCTTCAAATTTAAGCAAGGGGAATATTTTGGGCTGAAAAAAAACAATGCCACTCACAGCCAAAAAGGAAAATTGAAAACCAACCTGAAATAAACTGGAAGGATTATAGAGAAGTAATAATAATGCCGCCATGGCCAAAGAATTAAAAAAACTTCCCCCTTGCTGACGGGCTTGCCCTATTATCACCAAAGTCAGCATAACCGTTGCCCTAAATACTGAAGGTGAAAGTCCTGTTAAAATAGCATAAATCCAAAGGAGAAAAATAGCCAGTATATAAAAAAGCCCTCTGCCCCTTGACCTTCTAGTGATTCCTCCAAATATTGCATAAATGATGGAGTAGAGTATGCCAACATGCAGGCCAGAAACGGCTAAAATATGCATAGTTCCGGAAATGCTATACGAATCCTTAAGCTCAATACTAAGCCCCTCCCTAACCCCAATAACCATGGCCTTCACCACCTGAAAAGCTTCCTCCCCCTTTATATGTTCCCTAAAAACACCAATCACAGAAGATCTTAGGCGATAAATGTAGTTCATAAAACGAGAGGGAGGGAAATTACCCAAAACCAGCACTTTGTCCGATGTTAAAAAGTGCTGATGCCATACTTGTTGAAAGCTCATAAATTGTTGATAATTGAAGGCATGGGGATTACTAGGAGAAGGAATAAATCTTGGCCCTCCTTTAATTATCAATTGATCACCATAAGAAAACTTCAATTCCTCACGCTTATAGGTGAATAGCACTTTCCCTTTAGCTACCTTCCATTGACCTGCCACTTTAATGGCTTGAATTTTAGCCAAAACTTGATTTTTATTAGGTTTTTCCCTTTCTGGCTCTATAATAATGCTCCGATAAAAAGTAGGTGTTTCTGTCACATGATAGAGGTGCAATGGATCATGCTTCCTCACAGATTGACTATAACGGGTATACCCGGCTAAAAAAAATATTAGCAGGCAAAGCATTCCAATCAAGGGACGAAAACGACGCATCCTTTTAGGCTTCAGAAAGAAATATAACAAGCCTAATACAAGACAAGCGTAAAGAAAGAAATCAAATACAAGGTGTCGAAGTCCAGGCCAACGATAAGCGATGAATATCCCGAGAATAAAAGCCAGGCTAAGACGTACAAAGCGGTAAGAAGCCCAGGAGAACATTGGGGAAAGTGGTAAGGGGATGAACTGTTTTATTTAAGGAAAATTTACTCAGAACAGCCCCATAAAACCATTAAGATTTTCAAAAAAAATCACTTAATGGTTTACTGGAAGAAGATTAATCATTTTCTGTCAAAAGATTTCTTAAAATATCAAAACTTAGTTTTTTTCCAGTTACCACACAAACTACATTTTTATTGGCCCATTTCTTTTTTGATTTCAAAAGGGAAGCTAAAGTTAAGGCAGAAGCACCTTCTATCAGCATGGAATGATTTCTTATCGCAAACAATATGGCTGCCCTTATTTCTCCCTCAGTTAAAGTGATAAATTCATCCACATATTCCTTAATGATTTCAAAGGTAATGGCCCCCTCCTCAATTCCACCGGCCGTAGCATCGGACAAGGTGGGTTTTGAGTTAGGTTCAACGATTCGCCCGGCTGCGACCGAATCTACCATTTCCCTTGCATTCTCAGGTTGACAGCCAATTATTTTCGTTTTTGGAGAATATTTCTTGAGATAGGAAGATATCCCAGATATAATACCTCCCCCACCGATAGGCACAAATACAGCATCTATCTTATCCATTTCCTCTAATAATTCTATGGCAATAGTTCCCTGACCTGCAATAATATAAGGATCATTATAAGGATGCACCAAAATACAGTCATTCTCCTCGGCATATTGGTTTGCAAAAGCCTCAGTTACAACACTATCATTTCCATGAATTTCTAATGGTATACCATAAGCTTCCAAGGCTTGAAGCTTAGCTTCTGTAACTGTTTCAGGAAGAAATACCTTTCCCTTATAACCCAATCTGGAAACGGCATCGGCAAAACCGGCAGCATGATTGCCTGTAGAAGCCGCCACAAAGGTTTTATTGACCTCCGAGCTATCCGTGGATAAAATCTTATTCATGGCTCCTCTCAATTTAAAAGAACCACTTCGTTGTTGGTTTTCCAACTTTAAATAAACTTTGGCCCCGGTCTCTTTTTCCAAAGAGGGGGAAAATTCCAATGGTGTTATATAAATGTAGGGCTTAATTCGGGCATAAGCGGCTTCAACCTCCTTGTACATCTGATGTATTGAAGCTTGGGTAATTTCTGACATTGGTAAATTTGAATTTAGAATTACGGTTTTGAAAATTTTATAAAAGTTCCTCCATAAAAAACTTTAAAGCTGAAAAAATGGTGATTTATTACTTAAAAGATCAAGGATACATAAAAGTAGGATGGCTACAACGGCTAAAAGATAATGGATCAATAGACCAAGGCCAACGATGGTATCTATGTTAAGAAATCTTAAAAAAGTTAGGAAAAATCAACCCAAATCTTTATTCATCATTTACCCCTCATTCTTTTTGCCCTTTCCTTTTTTTGGGATATCGGTCTCTCTCTTCCTCTTTGATTCATCATAACGCCCATAGGCATTAATAATATCCTTTACGATTCTATGCCTAATCACATCACTACTTCCCAGCTCCACAAAACCAATTCCATTTACCTCTTTTAATATTTCAATGGATTCCTCCAAACCTGATTTTTGATGACGAGGCAAATCAATTTGTGAGCGGTCCCCTGTAATAATAACTTTAGAATTGGGCCCCATTCGCGTCAAAAACATTTTAATTTGTGAAGGAGTAGTATTTTGAGCCTCATCCAACAAAATGTAGGCATCATGCAAGGTTCTTCCTCGCATATAAGCTAGAGGTGCAATCTCAATAATTCGGTTTTCCTGATAATATCGAAGCTTTTCGGGAGGAACCATATCATCTAGGGCATCATAAATTGGTCTCAGATATGGGTCAATTTTCTCTTTCAAATCACCCGGAAGAAAGCCCAAATTTTCACCTGCTTCCACTGCCGGCCTGGTGATAATAATCTTTTTTACTTGCTTATTTTTCAGTGCCCGAACTGCTAAAGCAACAGAAACATAGGTTTTTCCAGTCCCTGCCGGTCCTAAAGCAAATACCAAATCATTGTCCTGAGCTGTCAGCACCAATTCTTTTTGTTTTGGGGTTTTTGCCTTTACCTGAATACCTTTATTACCGTAAACGAGAATATCCTTTTGCACATTCTCGATCACCATGTTCTGCTCCTCCTTCACATAGCGCTCTACATCAATCTCCCCCACTTTCCCATAGCTTTCGTAGTGCCTGAGCATCAGATTGATAACGTCATTGACTTGCAGAATATCTGTCCCACTACCCTGAATTCTAATCTCATTTCCTCTGGAGATAATCTTAGTTTTAGGAAAGGAAACCATTAAGGCCTTAATGTTTTTATTCTCAACTCCTAAAAAATCTGTAAGGGGAATATTTTCAAGTTTTATGATTTTTTCTACCAATAGTTATATATTTTTAGTAATAATAAATTTTTCACAAGATAAATTACCTATTTTTGTAGACACAATTATAAATAATTTATTTTTTATAGCACTATGCCCCTAATCACTTTCCTGTCAGATTACGGTTCAACCGATCACTATACGGCAGCAGTAAAGGCTGCTATCCTCTCAATCGACTCCTCCATGCAAATTGTCGATATCAGCCATGATATTGAACCCCACAATATTGCCCAAGGCTCTTATGTACTTAGTTCAGTATACAAAGATTTTCCTGTCGGAAGCATTCACCTGGTTGCCTTGAACTCCGACAGCAATTTAATGGAACCACCTATAGCGATCAAATTGGATGATCATTTTTTCCTTGGCTTCGATAATGGCTTCTTTAGCCTTATCAGTGAAAACAGCCCTGAAATGATCATTGAGCTTTCCTCTACGGAAAACTCTACTTTTCCCGGAAAAAACATTTTAGCTCCTGCAGCTGCTCAACTAGCAAAAGGTAAAAAGTTAAGTGATTTAGGCAAGGAAATATCTTCTTTTAAAAGGATGTTACCTCGATATATGAAAACAACCAAATCACAGCTGTCCGGACATGTAATTAACGTTGATCACTATGGTAATCTTATCACTAATTTAGACAAAAGAGCCTTTGATAAGCTTAAGGATGAACGAAATTTTGTGGTTTGCTTTGGAAAAGAAGAATCATTCCAAATTCATCAAAATTATAATGATGTAGATAATGGGGATTGTTTTGTGGTTTTCAATTCTGCGGGATTCTTAGAAATCGGGATTAATAAGGGAAATGCCACCGAACTATTAGGTTTAGGGTTTGATAGCAGGGTTTCTATTCAATTTATAAATCCAAAGGAGGAAAGCAGTAAGAAAAATATTAAACCGTCTGCCTTTAGAAAAATTGGATCCCTTTAGACCTTCAACCCATTTTTTTCATAGTCTTATTCCGACTCTTACAATAATATTTTTTAGTTATGCTTATTAGAATCGTAAGAATGACCTTTAAGGAAGATCAGGTCGAAAACTTTTTGACAATTTTCAATCAAAATAAAGACAAGATAAGACATTTTGAAGGTTGTACTCATCTTTCCCTTCTTCGGGATTACACCTCTCCTCATATTTTTACAACCTATAGCCACTGGAAGGATGAAAAAGCCTTGGATAAATACCGTCATTCTCCCCTGTTTAAAAAAGTATGGGCTAATACCAAAATTTACTTTGGTGATCGTCCCATTGCATTTTCTTTAAAAAAATACCTAGATGTGGATTAAAGAATAATAAAGAATGAATTTAAACTGGTTACTTATTCCCATTATTAACCCCTCATCCATTAATCTCACCCTACTTTTCCCAAATATTTTTTGAGGAAGGAAATATATTCAATTGTAAACCAGGGAGGGAAAAATTTACCCCTCTTCGCTTTCAACTTCAATTAGGTAGTTCAAGATTCAGTAGAATGTTTTATGAGGAATATCATATTTTCCCCTGTTAGTTATCATTCCGAATTATTGACAGCTCCTGTAAAATTGCATAGTTCCTTAGAAGTTTGGTTCCTGTCAACTTAAATATCTGCCAGTTGGAGTTTAAAATAACTCCTATGGTGGTTTTTGTGAAGGCAGTGAAATTGTCCAATTTTTAAACTATTAGCTGATGAAAACAGGTACAACGATTGAAAAATGGGAGGTAGAAACAGAATTTTTCTGGAAAAGAAAAGGTAAGAAGATAGCAAATCGAAATCTTTGGGTCTCTATTTTCGCACTTTTTCTTGCCTTTTCTACTTGGAGCATGTGGAGCGTCATAATTGTTCGCATGCAAACTCTTGGATTCACCTTTGGTATAGATGATCCTGGAGAGATCAATGCATTATTGTATTCTTTACCTGCCATTGCAGGTCTGGCTGGGGCCACCCTTCGAATACCTAATTCATTTCTCATTGCAATTGGCGGAGGCCGTAATGTAATTTTTATCTCAACGGCCTTAATACTGATCCCAGCCATAGGAGTAGGGCTTGCCTTACAAGATATTAACACCCCTTATATGACATTTGCTTTTTTAGCTTTATTAAGTGGTTTTGGTGGGGGTAATTTTGCGTCCTCCATGTCTAATATAAGTGGATTTTTTCCAAAAAATGAGCAGGGAACAGCCCTAGGGTTAAACGCTGGTTTAGGTAATTTGGGAGTAAGTGGGGGGCAATTTTTGATGCCAGCAGTAATGGGGTTTGCCCTGTTTGGGGCCTTAGGTGGAGGCGGTAAAGTAGCGGTAAATGGATTTGAGGGTCAAATAATTTTCATACAAAATGCTGCTTTTTTATGGGTACCATTGTTATTGGTTGCGGTAGTTGCTGTTTATTTTGGGATGAATAATTTAAAAGTTTCCAGCCCTGCGCTAAAATCCAACTTTAAAGGAATCCTTCGAACTTTATTTCTGATCTGCCTGGGATTACTAGCCTCGGCCTTGGGAGTTTATTTACTTGCTGGTTTAAAGTGGAACATGTGGGTCGTTTTGCCCATTACTATTATAACTACCCTACTTTTAATGAAGTACCTTTCGCCAAAAGAAATAAAAGGTAGTCTTGAACAACAATTTTCTATTTTTAATAGCAAGCACAATTGGATAATGACCATCATTTATACCATGACTTTTGGTTCATTTATAGGTTTTTCTGCCGCATTTCCTAAACTCATCCAAGATATTTTTGGAAGCCTACCTGATGGTTCTGTCAACCCAAATGCTCCTAATGCTCTGGCATGGGCGTTTCTGGGACCTATGGTAGGTGCTTTGGTGAGACCAATTGGAGGATGGCTTTCAGACAAAATAAAAAGTGGATCCAAAGTGACACATTGGGCTACTCTTCTTCAGATTCTGGCGACCCTAGGTGTAGCGTACACCATCATTCTTGCTAAAAGTAACGCAACTCCTGAAACTTATTGGCCAGCATTTTTTGCACTATTTATGATATTGTTTATTACCACCGGCATTGGAAATGGCTCTACCTTTAGAAGTGTACCTTACATTTTTAATAAAAAACAAACAGGACCAGTACTTGGCTGGATATCAGCAATTGCTGCCTATGGAGCTTTTATTGTGCCAAATGTATTTGGTCAGCAAATTAAAATGGGCCATCCAGAATATGCATTATATGGTTTTGCGGTTTATTACGTGATTTGTTTGATCCTTAACTGGTGGTATTATGATCGAAAAAGGGCTGCAATAAAATGTTAAGGGCTTTCAGACCCTGGATGATGGGTCTGTTAACTTTTCCTTTTTGATTTAGTAAGTTAGGGGCGTTTTGCCCCTAATTTCTTCTATTTCTTCCTGCTTTAAGTAAACAGGGATATAAGAAGGTGCAATTAACAACATGGGTATAACCCTATTATCCTGAAGCTAAAGAAGAAATAGAATACCTGTAAAAATCATTGGTAATTGTCGTAGAGGGAAGTGATTTGGAGCTGATCTTTTACTTGAGAAAGGGATTTGGAAGTGCGAAGGTTAATGCTTTTATCTTCTCCCGGAAAAAGGTCAAAGAAATTGTCAGAAAAAAATCCCTCATTGTCCTCAAAACGTAAATACACATTTTTAGCAAGAAGGGGTGTCAAAAGGTTAATGGTATAACCACCTTGTGAAGGTTTAACCGTAAATTGTATTCCCGGCCTTTTTAAATTTAGGGTTTTGATAGGTGCAAAATACACATGATTTTCTGACACCAATTTTTCTTGCCTCCTTAATGTTGCTATAAGGATTACCTCCTCTCTCAATTTATTATTTAACAATTCTTTTTTTGAATAGGACAAATAAACCTTGCTGCTATTAGCGGGAATTTTTAAATAAACCTTCTCTTTAAAATATTCCTTTCCACCAAAATCAATAAAGCGGAGGTTCAATTCGACATTCTGAGGAGTCCTTAAATCAGAGATTACATATACCTTAAGGGTGTCTTGTTGACTATCGAAAGATACTAACATTGGAGTAAAGGCTTTTTTCACAAAGTAATGCAGGGCTTTCCATTGACCATAATAGTCTATACTTGATCTTGAAATAGCAGGCCAACAGTCATTAAGTTGTTGATATATGCTACCCATACAAAAGGGTTTGGCTCTGCGATGCGCTTCAAAGGCAATTTTCATGCCTTCAGCCTGAAGGATCTGGTTTAAAAAAAGATGACTTGCAAAGTGGATGGGTTTACGGAATCGATCTATTAAGTAGTCCTCCATATATAAAGTAGGTGGAGGAGTTCCTTGATGGAACCGAATAGTTTTGGAAAACATACTCCAATCCTGAGGATTGGTAAATTTTTGCAAGGAACTCAAACTGGGAAAGGAAGGAAATCCGTATGCATTCATAAACCTACCAATTACCCATTTAAAATCTGAAAATGGCCGCTTATCCCAACCAACCCCATTAAATTGAATATCACCGGATTTTAATTCATTGGGATTTTTCCAATTGCTAGAAGGGCTAGAGGCAATATAGGCCCTTGCTGTATCCAGGGTGGATATCTGGTTAGGGATAAATTCCTCAAAAAGTTTCTGATAATCCTTATACAATTTCAGGGAATCGTTTTCAGTAAAACTGGTTTCTTCTTTCCATTTACCGCTTTTCCATAACAATTCCAAACCATTGTTTCCACACCAAATTGCCAAGCTAGGATGATTTCGTAAGCGCTTGATAACGTGATGCACTTCCATTTCCACCCTATTCAGAAAGGATTCTTCTGTAGGATAAAAAGCTTTTGAAAACAAAAAATCCTGCCACACCATTAACCCCATTTCATCACAAAGATCATAAAAAAGTTCCTTCTCATAGATCCCCTCGGCGGGAAGTCGTATCATATTTAAATTAGCATCTGCAGCACTTTTAAGAAAAATCTGGTAATGCTCCTCACGACTTACCCCTAAGAAATGTTGGACAGGAACAAAAGTGGCTCCCTTAATAAATACTTCCCAACCATTAATCCTGAAGAAAAAACTTTTCCCGTATTTATCCTTTTCCTCTACCAGCTCAATTGTCCGAAGACCAATCCTTTCTTCTTTTTTATCGAAGGCAATACCATTTACGAGTGTTTCTATCTTAACATGGTACAAATAGGCCTCCCCTAAACCATTTGGCCACCAAAGCTTGGGATTTTCTACTTTAAAATTTACCTCGACCCTGTTGATTCCCTTATTTAGATAAATGCTTTCCTCCACAGTTTCAAATTGATCCTTCTCATTCGATATGCGGATCACTGCTCTAATATTTCTTTTGGCTTCAACCTCCAATGTTACCCTAATTTTTGCCTCTTCAGAGGTTAATTTTTGCTGTACAAAATGTAAATTCTGCATTCGGACTTTATTGTACCCCTCCAGCCCCACATCTTGCCAAATTCCAGTTGTGAACAAACGTGGAGACCACTCCAACCCATATTGATAAATGGCCCTTCGGCTATAAGCATTCCTTTTACCATTACCGATTACTAATTCTCTTCCATCTTTAGGGTAATTTCCCCTTTCAAATTTCTGAGGAGGTTGAAAATAGACTTCCAATGTATTTTTTCCAGGACGCAATAAATGTTTTGCATAAATTTGATGACCTAAAAACATATTATCATTAGTGAAAACCTTATGTCCATTTAAAAAAATATCTGCATAAGTATCCAAACCTTTAAAAGTGAGTAAGAGGTAATCATAATGCAAAACATTTGGAGAAAGCATAAAGTCTTTTCGGTAGACCCAATTTTGTTTCTCAACCCATTTAATCTTTTCCAGGTTATCTCTAAAAAAAGGTTCGGGAATCATCCCATTCTTAAACAAATCCATATGTACATTCCCAGGTACAATGGCAGGTAGCCACTGCCCAGAATCTAAAGCCTTCATTTCCCAATGGCCATTTAAATCCTTTCGATAATGAGTAGGCCACTCATTTCGCTTTCGACAAGAAAATATCCCTACAATTATCAGTAGCCAAAAAAAGAATGCCTGACGAAGAATCATTCTGAATAGCTCTTTAATTTTTTTACAACTTTAAGGGTAAAATCATTCACTTGGGAAAGACAAGAGGAAATTGATACTGATAAATTGTAAATGAATAAGTAAAGAAAAAGCTACCCTAAACCACCTATAAAGGTTAGTATTATCTTTTCATTTTTAATTTTTCATTCCTAAAAACCGAGCATCTAGGAAAGGTAGCCGAAAATCCATACCATCGGCTAAAAAGTTGAAATGGGAAATGCCCCTCTTCATCTACAGCATAGGGAACTTTGCTAATGGGGTGAATTGAAACTATTAACTCCTTATCATCCAATTGGTCCTTGATGGGCTTGGAAAGAGTAGCTTTAGGATAAAAACGGGATACTTTTCCAATAACCACTCCAAGACCCTGAGTCATTTTTTCTAACCGAGAATCAATAGGTCGCATGGTTTTGCCAAAACCAGGAGGAAGAAATCCTTTGCTATTTATCCGACCTCTATTCAACCATCCGAAAAATCTTGCCCATAAGGGTGGATTGGATAACCATATTTTTGCTGGTTCCTTTTCTTTTCTCTCGGCTTCTACTGTGGTAACCGAAAGGTTAAATAACTCCATACTCTTCCCTTCACTCCTTCCAAACCCGGATTTTCCGGTGATATGATTCCAGTAACTTAAGGTCTCATCATCAATAAGTAAAACAATTCCATCATACAGGCCCCCTGCACTAAAATGAAGGGTTTGATTTTCAATTTTTGGGGTAAAACCCACGGCGGAATGACAAACTACGCAGAAACTTACCATAAATGGTTCATCCTCAATCTTTCCCTGGGCAACATGATGGTAAGCTAACTCTTGAAGTAAAAATCCATAGCGATGGTTATTCTTTTCAAAAACAAGAAGTTCTTCCTTGTCTGGTAACCCTAAAATCTCTAAAGATAGAGGTTCACCTTTTACTTCAAATCTTTTAAAATAGTCTGGATTTCGAAGTCTTGCTCTATTTAAATCAAACTTCTCCATTAATCTTGACAAGTATTGTTTAGAAAAGAGTGAAGAATTAAAATTAAGAATAACGAAATATGGGTCTCTATTAAATCAATAAATTCCTGGCCGTTTTCACTTTCCCTAATCTTTTAATTTTTTAAAAATACAGGAAGAAAGTTTTTGGAGCGAACTAATTCCTCCTGGCAAACATTCATGTTTACCAATAATAAGAAAACCTCCAGGAAGTAGTTGTTTCAATAATTTATTTAACAACTTCTCCTGAAGAATGGTGTCAAAATACGTAAAGATCAGATTTCTACAGAAGATAATATGAAATGTCCCAGGAAGCATTTTCTTTCTAATATCCTGCAAGAGAAACGTAGCTTTTTGCTTATATCC
The DNA here is from genome assembly GCF_009711365.1 of Xanthovirga aplysinae. GTDB lineage: Bacteria > Bacteroidota > Bacteroidia > Cytophagales > Cyclobacteriaceae > Xanthovirga > Xanthovirga aplysinae. Next base: position 22,444 of record NZ_SMMB01001297.1, read on the forward strand.
AATTTTTATTCTGAACTCATCATTTTCTTTGATAAATGCAGAATTGACCGTTTTCTGGGGAATTTCTTTGATGCTCCCCATGGAGTACACCCCCTGACGAGCCCTTTCCAAGGTACTGGGATCGGTACTTGTGCCTATTACATTCAATGAAATGCCAATTGAGGGGTTCCTTTTTAAAAATTCCTCCCATAAAATGAGGATAGAAAAAACCTCCTCCCCACTTCCACAACCAATGCTCCAACAACAAAATTTATCAGTTTGCCCTGAAAATTGCTGTACTAGATCTGGAAAAACCCAATCAACAATATTTGAAAAAACACCCTTGTCTCTATAAAATCTGGAAATATTTATCCGCATCATGTTGTCAAGGGCTAACCATTCTGATGGGGTATCCATTAAATACTGCTGGTAGCTATTCAAACTTTTTATATCCAGATAAACCAAACGCCTTTTTATTCTTTTACAAACCTGCCTTCTCACTTTACGAAAGCCATTCCAAGTCATTTGTAAATGAGGTAAGCACCATTGGAGAAAAGCAACACATTCCCGGTCATTTAGCTGCATGAAGATTAATTTTGACTTCTCTAAATATTAACTAAGCAGCGTTTGTTTGTTATTGGCTTATTGAATATGATTTATTCTCTGATTTTTATTTTAGGTTCTTCTTTTCCTATTCCTCCAACCAATCAATGGCTTTTTCCAGTTGAGTATCAATTCCATTTATTGAATCCGCTTTTGATATCCACACAACTTCATCCGGGGGTATGCCCATTCCTTCATATGAGATACCATTTCGATCGGAAGTTAAGGCAGTAGTTATGCTATAAACCCATCCATTAGGGAGTTCTCGGCCAATAAAATAGCCAATACTTCCGGCTGTGGTATCCCCTATTACAGTTATATTTTCCAGATCTTTTAAGGCCATGGTGAATAATTCTGAAGCACTTGCTGTCCTTCTATTGGTCAAAATAACTACGGGATTTACATATTGATAGGGACCCTGAGGGGAAATTACTCCTTCAATATACGGACCAAAATCGTCATGATTAGGCCCATTTCTTGATTGAAGTTTCATAGAAACCAATTGCTTATCAATAAACCTACTTAAAACAGCATGGTGATGAGCAAATTCTCCTCCTGAATTAGACCTCAAATCCACAATAATACCCTCAGTAGTAGAAAGGTTTGAGAGCACCTTATCAATTACCTCAAAATCGGATAGAGAAAGAGTAGGAGTGAAAGTTGAGATCTTTATATACCCGATGTTTTCACTTTTTATTGTCCCATAGCTGATAGCCTCATTTACATGTTTGAAATTCTCAATATAGGCAGAAAAAGACTGAATAAAATTTATCGAATTTGGATTGCTGCTATCATAAAATACTCTCTCATAAGAAGTCTTTAGACCAACATGCCCATCTTTAAAATAAAGGGTAATATTCTTCATCATCTCAAAAAATTCCTTTTCACTTAGACCAGTTTCAATTTTTGCTATACTTGCCTGGCGCACAGAATCCCAATTGATATCTCTAACTATGAATCCCGAATAATGCTGATCAAAATCGTTCCAAAAAATTTCGAAATTATTTAATTGATTATTTGGGGGCTCTTCCTTTATCAAGAAGTTTTCACATGCTGTTAAGGTGATAAAAACAAAAGGAAGTAAAATTCTATTCATGTATTTAAAATGTATAAGAAAGACCCAAAACGTATTGACTGGTTCCATACTTTACTGTAAGTAATTTCGGATATTTATAAAACCTAAAACGGTAGGTGGCGTTTAGAGCAAACCTTTTTGAGAACAAGTACTTATAATTAATTTCCGTAGTAAAGTCCATAAATTTTGCAAAGCTAAAAAAGTCACCAGACTTCAATATTACTCCCATTGGAATAGCGTTGGGGTTTTCCAGAACGGCTATCACCAAATCCTCCTCAGAAGTATCTTTAGGTCTACTCATTCTGCCAATCACGTAAGCCAATAGAGGGTAAGAAAACTTAAATTCCAAAAAATGTTTTTGGTTAAAAGTCCTATCCAAAGAGAACACCAAATTAAGACTGGAATAGAAATCTATAGCTATCTCCTCAATAATTGCTGCATCAAAAATTCGCAAGGAAAAAAAGTTATGAATACCTCCACCCAAATAAGCATTCCATTTTCCCTTTTTTAATATTGGTTGATATTGATAATTCAAGAATCCATTAAGGTTCTTTATGGAATTTGTGCTAAAATCATTAAGACCGGGAGTAAGGGAGGTGCTATTAAAATTAAAGGTAAAATAGTGCTTTCTTTTAAGGGAAATATTAGAGTATTCCATTTCAAATAGAATATTTGTGCCCCTATAGACTAATGGAGTATATACCGGGTCCCTCAAGCCAATATGCCCCACGCCAGTAGATAAAGTCAAACCCTTTCTTTTTACTTGCAATTCCTCCTGAGCCGATGCAGTAAAATGGATTAAACACAAAAATGACAAAAAAGTTAAAAAGGATCTCATTTAGAAATTATACAGTATATATTGGTTTAAATTTATATCAATTATTATAAATTTAATATAAATAAAACTTATTTTTTTCTATCAATTTATTATAGAAATTCAACAAATAATAAATGAAATTTAAATATTTTATCATTTTGGTAGAAAATAATTATAATAGAATTTGAAAAAACAAGAAAACAACAACATAATTAGCCAAAAACATGTAATAACTTTTCAGTCTTTAAAATTTCTTGAAAATGAGGAAAAGGCATATAGTCAAAAAGACACTCTTTTAATTAGTATTTCCTATTTGGACGGGGTACAAACTGGTAAACTACAAGAAGCTAAGGAAAATACCTTAAAA
>NZ_SMMB01000282.1 GCF_009711365.1 Xanthovirga aplysinae
GCTAGATTTGAAGCGTAGTCGTTGGCCGACAAAGAATATTCAATTTCCGGATAAAGACAGAAATTATTTCATAATGAGAAGCTTTTTAAAATACCTTTTTCTAGGTATTTATTTTTTTTCCTTCTTCTTCCCTCTTTTTTTAAATGCTCAGAAAATCTCTATTGAGGGTTTGATTGCAAATGAGAATGAAAGTCCATTGCCCGGAGCAACTCTGTTTTTTATTAATACATCTGATTCTTTACGACAAAATGGGACTGTAAGTAACCTTGAAGGGAAATTTCAACTTAATTTAGATTCGGGAAATTATAAAATGACAGTCTCATTTCTGGGATTTAAGGATACAACTTTAATCTTAAAGGCTAAAAAGGAAGAAATTGATTTGGGTGTAATAAAGCTCAAAGAAAATGAAGAACAGCTAGAGGAAGTGGTAATTACTCATAAAATGGTAATGAGTAGGCAAAGGCGGGATACAACTGAATTTAATGCCATTGCTTTTAAAACCAACCCTGAAGCTAACTCCATAAATTTAATCAGTAAGATACCCGGGATATCTTTTGTGGAGGGAAAAATAATTGCTTTTGGGGAAGAAATTTCGGAAATATTGCTGGATGGAAAACCATTTTTTGGGAGTGATATGCAAAAGGCCCTAGGAGCTATTCCCGCCCATATGGTAAAAAGTGTGCAGGTGTATGAGAAACCAAACGATAAGGGAAATCTTACTGGATTTAACAATTCCGAGCGGAGAAAAGTAATTAATTTGGTTACTAAGCCACAGTTTAGGAATAGTGTTTTTGGAGATGTAAATGGGGCTTTGGGCACTCAAGATGCTTATTCTTTAAATGGAAGAGTAAATAAGTTTGGAAATAGTCGAATGTCTTTGGTGGTTAATTCCAATAGCCTAAACATGTTTAACCCCCATGCTGGAAGTTTAGAAGGGGTTTCAGGAAGAACAGGTAATAACATCCAACAGGAAGCTGCCC
>NZ_SMMB01000797.1:0-1143 GCF_009711365.1 Xanthovirga aplysinae
AATTATTGTAAAAAATAGACCTAAATAACAAATATCAATTGATTGAGTCGTTTGAAGAAAAGTGCATACAACGTCCCATAAAACTATCGCTTGCGACACCTTTGGTTAAATCAAAAAAATTAATAATCAGCCGAAAATAATGATTTAATAGATTTTGAAAATGAGTTTGGCTTTAGGAAGTTAAGGCTGCAAGCAATATGGCCCTTAAACCATCAGTTCTTCTTCCATAGGATCCATAGTATTCCTCCTTTTTTCCTTTACAGTAGTGACAAACCCAAACCTGACCTTCAATTTTAAGAAATGAATTTCATAAAGATGGAAGGACAACCAAGCAGTAGCCATACTGATTGAAAGAGCTAAAGCTGTTTCCCATACCAATACCCCAAACAAAGATTTATTGGTCCCCAAAATCTGAGAAATATGCGTAGCACTCAAAATACCAATAAAATGTAAGCAATAGAGGCCATAGGTATACTTCCCCCATTGGGTAAAGAATTTGTTATTACCGACCTTAAAAAAGGAATGGTTGCTATAATTCTGCTCCAGAATAATAAAACCGAAGAAGGTGGAGAGGGTCAGGTTTTCAAAAGTAATACCCATTGGAGAGGCGAAGATATCCTTTCTAAAAATGATTAGGAGGATGCCTAGAAGATATATACTGAATATAAGTGGCTTCTTTAGATAACTTATATTTGTCACAAAACTTTCTTTTTCGAAACAAAGCCAGGCCAACAAGCCACCCAATGCCATGTCAGAAATCACACTAAAAGTATGGAAATAGATGACAGAAGAATCAGCATAATGAAAGTAGCGAAAAAACAGAGACCCTATTAATATGGTTAAAAACAACAATGGACGCTGTTTTCTAAAAAGGGCCATAAATAACGGCCAAAAAAGATAAAACTGCTCCTCAATTGAAACAGACCAAAGCACCCCCAGAATAGAAGCATCGGGAAGACCATTTTTGATGTTGTTGATATTGCTTAAGAAACTAACAAAAAGCCAGGGATTGGCTGTTTCGTTGGGGACTTGCCCAAACAAGGATTTTAATAAAGGAAAAACAATAAAACCAAAAAACAAACAAAAGAAATACAGTGGCCAAATACGCAATAAGCGCCGAAGGTAAAAATAGGGGATATTGAT
>NZ_SMMB01000797.1:1376-4139 GCF_009711365.1 Xanthovirga aplysinae
ATGTAACAACAAAAAGGTGATTAAAAAACCGGAGAGCACAAAAAAGAAATTTACTCCTAAATCACCATTGCTAAAAAAAGCATTAGCTGTTTTATAAATTGTGGTCGATTTTAAACTTGCTATTTCCGTATGAAAACTATGAAACATGAAGACGGCAAAAAAGGCAAAGAAACGCAGGCCATCTAAGTGAGGGAAGTAGATGTTTTTTTTCATATATACTTTTAAATAAAATTAAAATTAATATAGAGGGGTAGAATAAAATTTAATTGAACCCAAAGGTTAAAATCAGCTCATTAAATTTTAAAATATGGTATTTAGCTTCACACCTCACAAACCCAACTTCCTAAGATCTTCTATAAAAATATCAGTAAATAAATCGGCTCCTCTTGCATTCAAATGGAGGTTGTTATAAAATAGTGTCTGATGACTACAAATAGGATTAGAAAGATAATTAAGAAAGGGAATCCCTCGCTCAGCGGCTAAGGCTGCTATTCTAGATTGCCAGCTTATTAGGTTTTCAATTTGTTCCTGACCTTCCTTATAAAAAGGGACAACAGTAAGTACCACCTGAATTTTTTTTCTTTTACCCATTGCGATCACTTCCTTGAAATCGTCAAAGGTATTTTCGTCTATTTCGACTTGACTTGGCATATGTCTTTTGTCAGACTTCCACTCTTGATCCTTTGGATTAAACCCTTTAATTTCCTCTTCATTTTCTTTATATACTCCAAATATTTTTCTATAAAAAACCAAATCATAAGTAGTTAAATTATAAAATGGAACATTTTTAAGTTTAAATAATTTCTGTGGATTAATTTTACTTAAAGAATTATAAATATCGCTATTATCAATATGATGGAAGAACTTATTGGGCTTATATAAGTTCTCTCTTGTTTTTAATTCATTAATATTTAAGGCAATAATAATATATTTAGCCTGGGTAGAATTTTTGATAAAGTCTCTTAATATGCCTTGATATTGTATAAATGCAGTACCATCTAGGCCCATATTATAACAAGATAGGTGAAGGGTGTCTTCTATTTTTTGAGCATCAAAATGTACCAAAGCCGTAGAAGCCCCCCATATTGATATTTCGGGGTCCAACTCATGGTTAAGAATTCGGTTTATTTTTCCCATTTGGTCATTCTCCCTATAACCGGATGCTTTCCGCTGAATTGCTGTGGAAATTAGCGTAAGAGAAATTAACACTAATCCCGAAAACAGGATCACTTTTATTGTTTGCCTTCTTGTCATTCTAAAACTGAAAATAAATAAATTCGTTTTGCTCAAAAACTCCTAAAAGTACACAAGCCAAAATCAGGCAATAATATATGCCCCAACGAATAGCAAAAGGTTGAGATTTAACCCTCTGTTGAATGGCCCCTTGGTTAATAAAAGTATCACCAATTAGCAATAAGGCAACAGCAAAAAATAATGCCAAAAATTGCCCCAAATTAAATTCCATTTCTCCTTCACTAAAAATATACCAAATGGAATTAGAAAAGGACACTTCATTTTTCATCAAAAGGTAATTCTTAAGCAACCAAAATATATCTTTTAATTCACTCCACTTACCATCAAAAAAATGGGTAATAATATAAAAACCATCATTTATATTGTTTGCACGAAAAAAGACCCAAGCAAAACTCACCAAAAAAAAGGTGAAACCTTGATCCAAAGCCTTATCAATCGAAGGCCAGTTACTAATACCAAGTCTTTTTGTTAAAACATTTCTTAAAGGTTTGCTGATGATATCAAATACCAAATAGAAGCCATGCAAGCCTCCCCATATAACAAAAGTCCAATTGGCTCCATGCCATAAACCACTGACCAAAAAGGTAATAAATAAGTTATAGTACCAACGCCATTTTACGACTCGATTACCTCCTAAAGGTATATAAAGGTAATCCTTGAACCATGTAGAAAGTGAAATATGCCACCTTTTCCAGAATTCAGAAATGGAACGGGAAAAATAAGGGGTATCAAAGTTCTTCATCAAATCAAAACCCAGAACACGTGCAGCTCCGATGGCAATATCAGAATAGCCAGAGAAATCACAGTAAATTTGAAAAGCAAAGAAAAAGGTAGCTAACACCAAAGTAGCTCCTTGAAAATCATGAGGATGGCTATAGACTTCATTTACAAAAACGGCTAGACGGTCAGCAACTACGACCTTTTTAAAAAGGCCCCAAAGCATAAGCCTCAGGCCAGACGTAATTCTATTGTAATCGAAGGTGGCTTTTTTTCTAAATTGAGGTAAAAGATTGGATGCCCTTTCAATCGGCCCTGCCACCAATTGGGGGAAGAAAGAAACGTAAAGGGCAAAGGTGCCTATACTTTTTTCTGGTTTTAACCTTCCATAATACACATCGATAGAATAACTCATCGTCTGAAACGTATAAAAGGAGATTCCCATGGGTAAAATAATCTCCAGCACAGGAACAGGATAATGAAATCCAAGACCTTCCGATAAGAATTGGGTAGTATCATTAAAGAAATTAAAATATTTAAAAAAAAATAGTATACCCAAATTTGATAGAAGACTTAGGTAAAGATATGGCTTCCTTCTTCGAACATCCTCCAAATTCCCCATTTTTATCCCACAGAAGTAATCGATAACTGTAGAAATTATGATAAGAAATATGTACTCAGGTTTCCATGCCATATAAAAGCCATAACTAGCAAGAAGTAGTAATATCCAGCGGTACTGATGTCTGAGTAAAAAATAAAGCAGTAAAAGTGCCGGAAAAAAAAGTAAAAATT
>NZ_SMMB01000599.1 GCF_009711365.1 Xanthovirga aplysinae
GTTGGCAAAGCATGGCAGCTAGCCATTGTTGTAAGTAGTTTTTATTTGCCTTATTGATCAGGGTTTTTTACTTCAATAGTCAAAAAACTAACTAATGCATTTTCTTTCGTCCTTTTTAAATCTGCTAAAAAATGTTGGTCACTTCCATTGATAAAGTTATTTAACATATAACCGGTATATTGTTTGAAATGGATGTCATAAGCTTTTGGTTTTGCTCCGAAAACAGTTGTATGAATATGACGATTGTCATCTGAACTTCCATAATCACCGGGTAAAATGGTTTCTATATAAATCTGTCCTTTGAGGTTAGTTGTTGATTGCCCACTTAACCTTGCTGTGGATTCATCATTTGGGTCTGTTTGTTCATATTTCCCGGCTGTGGAAGTATGGTAAAACTTCACTAATTGATTTGCAAGTTCTCTTTTATTTTCTTTATCGATAAAGGTTAAACAGAGTATAAGTTTTTCTCCAGGTTCATTCTTATCAGTAATCTTCAACTTACTTTTGCTTGGTAATTTTTGAAAATGGATGAGTACGTTATTTTCAATTTCTGATATTTCAACAATAGTTCTATCTATTGAGCAACTGAAGCAAGAAATAATAAAAGCAAACAGAATTAGTTTGTTCATTTTTTGTAATCTTCAATTACTTACAACGGCCCGGCTGGCTGCTGTGCTTTTTAGCGTCGACTTTTTGCGCGCTGGCAAAACATGGCAGCTCGCCATTGTTACAGCCCTTTTTTCTTTTCTTCAATTAGTTTTTTGGATGCCATTACAGCTCCAGTAACATAGCTAGCGGGATTGTCAATAATCTCCTGTAATTCAATTATGGACTTATTAGAAAATTTCTTCATGAATGTCTCAGTTTCTTTTTCAGTCATTTGTTGTTTTTCTAATTCAGTTGACTCTTTGCCTTCCCCTAAGATTTTTTTTATTACATGGCCATTTACAGAGAGAAAAATTAAAAATAGAATAACTATAATTTGGTTAAAACCTAAAACCTTGGAACCAGCAATAAAAAAAGAGAATTCAAAGCTAGTATGAGAAAACTTAATTAAATTAAAGGTGCCCAGGAAAAGGCTAAAACCTAAGAAATAGGTGCTAGTTTTTATATTTTTAAATCTTATTATACTTGTCAATAGGATAAGTGCAAATCCCAAATAAGATTGGAAATCTACCACATAGTCCGTTACGCTCGTAAAAATAAGTGAATAGATGCACGAACTTAATAGAGCTCCAATCAAAAGTAATTCAATCGTTTTTTTCATTTATGATTTCCCTCTGTCTAAAAAATATAATTTATCAGTTGTCAAAAAAATAGTTATCTTTTTATCCTCAATGGGCTGTAACGCCACTGTATGAATCGTGGCTTTCTCGAAGATAAGTATTTCGGTTTAGTAAATAGTCAAATCTGCGATTTGACGGGAATCCTACGAAGCAGAAAAGCTACGTTAACCACTAACCAGCCATGATTACATACAGCTTGTTGTGGTGCGTTATATTTTATGAGAGTTGTGAACTATCCATTCTCTATAATCTTTAATTCCTTTATTTGAAATTTTTATTTTTTCTTCATCAGTTATCCATTTAAAACGGGTTAAGTTCGTGTATTTGATGGATTCAGAGTTTAGAGAATATTTTAATGCGTCTTTTAATAACGATTTTATTTCTGAAACTTTTTGATTTTCAGAGAACGAAAGCCAAAACACTTCAATTGAATTACATTTGTTTATTTTACTGATATCTGTAAATGTTTTGTTGTTTTGTAGACTCAAAAACTTCAGGTGTTTCAAAGTTTTTAAATTAGGAAGCTCTTGAAGGTTAGCTTGCCCCTCAAGCGTTAAGAATTCCAATAAAGTTAACTCTTCTAAGAATGAATAATTTTCTATTTGTCTAACTCGACTTATTTCTAATGATTTGAGGTTTTTTAATTGAGCAATAGTTTTAAAATCAGAGCAGTTACCATATAGCAATTTTAATTTTGTTAAATGAGGTAACGATAAGAGAAAGTTTATTGAGCTAAGCTTGAATCCTCTAAGAACTATTTCAGCAATTTGTTTTAATTCTGAAACGACTTCAATTCCTTTCTTATTTCCATCTACATACAGCGATTTAAGACTTTGAAATTCTCTAAGAAAGGATATATCAACAGCCTTAGATTTTGTTTCTTCAATTCCTATATGATTTAATTCTTTGTTGAGAGTTAACTGATCAAAGTCTTTCGTGAGGAATGAAGATATATTGATACATCTTAAGTTTGGAAGAAATTGAATAAACTCTAGGTTTATTGGATTATACCATTTAATTCTAAGTTCAATAGTAGGATTTAGTTTGAAAAATTGATTAAGAACATCCCAAGTTTCTCTATTTGGGGTTTGAAATTGATAAAATTGAATAGTATGCAGCTCTGTTTCATGTTGGATTTGATGAATATCCGTTGTTGTTAGATTTTCTAGGATGTTTAAGCACCCACTATGATTACTCCATTTTTTATTCATTTCCTATTTATATGCACCACAACAACCAGATATACCACATATGTGGTATATCCGCATTATATATTTAGGCTCTAAACTAATGAATCTAGAGGACTTTTTATATTTTTAATGCGGTTG
>NZ_SMMB01000572.1 GCF_009711365.1 Xanthovirga aplysinae
GTATTAAATGAGGTTTTAGGTGTGATAAAAAGCAGGCCTAACCTAATTTAAAAGTATCTCCAATAGCCTGGAAATTGTCATTTTTAGGTATTTATATTAGGACCGACTTGGAAAATACCCCCTTTATTTCACCTTCAGATTAGATGAGACAACTACAAGAGAGCAGCAGCCATTTAATTAGTGCGATTATCTAACTTTTACCGTTCAAGTTTCAAATTTTTGAACGAAAGATTTTAAAAAATGCCCCAACCCTTCAAAGGTTAAGCATAAACCTTAAGGATTGGGGTTCATTAAGCACTTTAAGTAGACCTTCAAAAATATTTTCTCTTTAAAAACAGACAATCTACATTTCTTGTAACTCCTTTAGGCGATTTAAGCCTTCTTGTAGATCATTTCCCAAATCCTCCTCCATATTCCAAACTAGAAGCATAAGATTCATTGGGTATTTCATTTCAGCTTCAAATCCCCATTTCACTTTTGTTATATTCGAGTTAATTCTTTCGGTAATGATGTAAGCATTATCTGTGCTTTTATAAGGTTTATAAAAACGAAGCTCAAAGTCTATCCTTTTTCCTTCCTCTATTTTTAAGATCTCTTGTTCTCCCATTCCCACATCTTTATTTTCACTTTCCCAAGCTGAAATAAACCCAACAGCCCCATCCGTTCCCTGGTATTTCTTTTTCATTTCAGGATCCATTCTAGCCCACTTACTAAAATGGTCTTGATTTTTAAGATATTTTACGTAATCAAATACTTCCTCCACGGGTCTATTTATTGTAACTTCCCTTTCCACTGAAACTTTTCCATTAACAAAAAGCCCCACTAATAGGACAATTCCCACCAAAACTATAATTGAAAACAAGATTTTAAATAAAATTTTCATTTTGCTTTGAAATTTAAGTGATCAATAGAAATTAAACAGAAGATAAGGTAAAATAAGCATTTTATCATTATTTTAATCACTCAAAACAAGGTTTTGAACTTCCAGAAGTGAAAAATCTAAGCTTTTTAAAAAAAGATTTTATAGAAATAGAGGAAATAACCTCATTAATACGTTAGAGAATCGCATGAAATATCTTTATGCATTCGCTTTCTGCACTTTTAATCCCAAAACCTTCTGATTTAAAACATCATCGTCTGTAATTGACGCAAAATCATTATAAAGCCTTATCTGTCACCTTGAAGATATAGAATAATTAGTTTGTTAATCATACAAAAGAGCCTTTCCTGAAATCAATTGGAAAACTTTTAAAAAAATCCGATGACTTTTGTTTTAATTCGAGAATAGAAAAAGAAACTCCCACCAAGATTATTTTTATCCTTATTTTTAGGATAAAATTTAATTAAAGATAATGATGGAAGATAACAAAGGAGTCTATTACGGGGACTATTTACAATTAGATAAAATTCTTGACGCTCAATTTCCTGAAAGTGAAAAAGAAAATGTGGAGGCCCATGACGAGATGCTATTCATCATAGTTCATCAGGCTTATGAGCTTTGGTTTAAGCAGATTCTTCATGAATTAGGGTCGGTTACCAATATTATGGGTGAACCCACTATCAATGATAATTCTCCTCAAATGCAAATGGTAGTTCACCGATTGGAACGTGTTGTTGAGATCTTGAAACTATTGGTACAACAGGTGAATGTAATTGAAACCATGACCCCATTAGATTTTCTTGACTTTAGAGATTTACTTCGCCCAGCCTCTGGGTTTCAAAGTTTCCAATTTAAAATCATCGAAGCCACTTTAGGTTTAAAATTGGAGCATCGCTACGGTAAAGATTTCTACCTCACACATTTAAGGAAAAATGACATCGAAAAGGTAGCCAAAATTGAAAAACAACGTTCGGTAATTGAATTAGTCAATGAGTGGTTGGAGCGTATGCCGTATTTCGATGACTCGCATTTTTGGGATGAATATAAAGCAGGCGGAAAAAGGATTGGTCAGATCCATGTTTTTTGGGAGGACTTCCGGAATATTTATACTAAAAGCCTGGTTGAAGGGGAAAAAGAAAACCTCAAACGTTTCGATCAATTGTTTTTTAACCCTGAATTCACAGCCAACCGTAGATTAAGCAATAAAGCTAACCGTTCCGCCTTATTTATTATGTTGTACCGAGACTACCCAATTCTTCAGTTACCTTATCGCCTATTAAATTTGCTTTTAGAAATTGATGAACAAATGGCTACCTGGCGCTATAGACATATGAACATGGTGCATCGTATGATCGGTACAAGAGTGGGGACAGGTGGCAGCAGTGGTAAAGACTATTTAAAAGCAGCTTTGGACCGCCACTATATATTTAAGGAAATAGCAGAATTGACTTCGTTTTTAATTGAAAGAAGAAAATTACCCTCCTTGCCTCAAAAGTTAGAACGAAAGTTTCGATTTGAGCATTGAACTTTATCTATCTAACAGGAAAAATAATGTAGACTTC
>NZ_SMMB01000913.1 GCF_009711365.1 Xanthovirga aplysinae
GTCTTTTCGACAAACCCAGATTTTGATTTTGAATATCAAGAAAATGAGGAAGCAGATACCCTCCCTCCTGCACAACAAAACTTAAAAGTTGCCCTAGATAAGAAGAAAAGAGGAGGTAAGCAAGTTACCTTAATTACAGGTTTTATTGGAGCAGAGGAAGATTTAAAAATTCTGGGAAAATTGTTGAAATCGAAGTGTGGAGTTGGTGGGTCAGCTAAGGAAGGAGAAATAATTATTCAGGGAGATCACAGAACAAAAATTCTGGATATTTTACGTCAAAATGGCTATAAAGCGAAACAAAGTGGAGGCTAAAAAAGCACTTAATCCGAAATAAAAAGGGGTAAACGGATTAAGTGCATAGGAAGTAAACTTAATAGATTATCTTTCCTGAGATTTCTTTTTATTCTTTTTTTCTAAGCGATTAAGTTTTCTTCTTTCTTTTTTACTTAGGGTTAAACCCTGGTCAGTATTTTCCTCATTCCGATCGTTAAGTTCTTGTGCTTCGGTTGATACCGTGGCTTTTCCTATGACAGAATCATTTCCAATGGCAGCAGAATTTGGAGCATTCCTATTTTGGCGCCGAAGTTTCCTTTTTTCCTTTTTACTTAGCTCAACTTCTTTTAATGGATTTGAACTTAATTCTTTATCAGCTTCCTTCGATTCAGGTGAACCCAAGACTTTTTCAGGAACAGAGTCCTTCTGCAATCCTAATTTATTTTGCCTTTTTCTTTCCCTTTGAAGTAATCTTTCTTCCTTCCTTGTTAATTTTCCTGGTTCGGAAATACTTGTTTCATTCCCATTGGTTAAAGAATCCGTTTTTACTTCGGCTGAAAAAGCTTTTTCATATCGAAGAGCCTTTGCCTTTTCCCTATAATACCTTCTACTAAATGGAGAAGATCTTTTTGCAGAACGGTTTCCTCCAAATACCCAGAAATTTAATCCAATATTTCCAGTCCAGTAATAATCATTATAAGTTCCATTGATAGTCCCATCCAACTCATCAGAAAAAAGATAATTATATCCTGCAGTAACTTCCAATCCCAAAAAACGGTTAAGCAAATACTCAAAACCAACTTTGGCATGTATTTTAGGAATACTATTCTCCTTAAAATTATTTAAATCCTCAATATCAGAGTTAATAAAACCATAACCTGCGGTTATCAAGGGAGTATACTTGAATTTTGGAAAGGCTCGATAATTAACATTAAGTTCAGCATAAGAATATCTTTCATGAAAGGCCTGTTCTACAGTTGATAAATTTAATTGCCCCACATTTATCCCAATTCCTATTCGTCCGTCTCCGGGAAATTTTAAGGCAAATTCTTCTAACATTTCTACATTAGGATCAGCGTAATCTCCGGCGTAGATACTTGCCCCAGTGCTAAAAGATATCCCTATTTTGCCTCTGCTTTTTGCTGGTTCTTTTCCCATAATTCCCATATTGGCATTTCTATCTTTCTCATGAAGGTATTGTTGCACGGCAAAGCCCTCCTTTTCTTCTTCCACAGCTGGTACCCATAAATCATCCATTATTCCTTCCACCACCAAACTATAGACCGCTTTCTCAATGGCTTCTGAAACAGCAAGGCTAGAAGGTTCATTGTAAGTAAATCCTGTTTCTGCTTCTGCCAGGGTCAAATCATCCACAAACTTAAAAAGACCTGCATCTAATTTCTGCGATAAAATTTTCTTTGAAGTGTAAATAGTCTTCAAAACCTGACCACTACGTGTAGATATTACCCGCAAATAAATAGTTACTATATCTTCTCTATATTGACCTGACCCACCTGAGCCAAAATACCGTAATCCTGCACCACCTGTCCTAATATTAGAATCATAGGAAATAATTCCTCCCTCCAAAATAACACCAGCATAAAGTAATGGAGGTAACAACTCATTAATATTTAACTGCTGATATTCCGGATAATTAGCCGCATTGGAGCGAATTATCTTCCTTTCATTTAAAAGATTAGATAACCCTTCCCTTTCTATGGGAATAAACCAATTAGAACTTTCTAAAGCCCTTAATAAAATAGAGGTTCCCCCTTGAGTAACAGCTGTTGACCAACTAGCTCCCATTTCGGAAGGTTTGTATTGTCCGGTCTGATCACGGAAATTGTAAACGGCTACAACAATCTTCTCCTTGGGTTCAGGTAAATTCATAAAAGTAGAATGAACCGGAGTCTCTGTTCCTAATCGAGCCCCCACGGTATTCATGGGTTTATATAAGCTAGAAACGCAGCTTCCAAACAAAATCAAAAAAACCAATCCAAATAAATTGGTAAATTTCAAGCCAGACAATTTAAACATAGGTAAATTTTTTCTCTTTGAGTGATAATTGTTTAAAAGGTAGGAATAACAATATTTGCCTCATTTCCGTTGGCCAAATCGTAAATAGTCACATTCAAACCATATACATCAGAGGTAGTTTCTATTCTATATCCACCAACTTCCGTAATTCCTTCTTCCAGTCCATCTTCAAAATAATCATCCAACAAATCTCTTCCTATACGGTCAAGGATTTGCCTTTGAATATCCTTTTCAAAATCTTCCAATGGATCTTGCTCAAAATCAGGCGGATCCTCCTCCTCTTTTTGAGCTTGTGCCATTTGAAGTAACCAACTGCCATTATAGGAATCTCCACCAAAGGCTGGGTTAGTGGGCTTGTAAACAAAATCTTGTCCCTTAGCTGAATGGGCACCGACAAGCACAAATGAAATACAAAAGAGTAACTGAAAGATTTTTGAAGTAAGGGGTTTCATAATTCAATAGGGTATGTATAAAGAAGTAGAAAATGTAATTGAGAATTTACTCGGCTTTAGCAATGGAAAATTGCAGCTCTAAGGGAAATCTTGGTGGTTCTCTACAACAATAGAACCAATGGTTGTGAGGGGCAAGGTCTGTAATACAATTCCCGCCGGTCGAAAGGTTTTCTTTTATTTTTTATTATTTGCTCTAAACTCCGTCTTTTATTTTCTACAAGGATTTTTTATTTAACTCTAAATGTCACTTATATCTATCTGTCTTAAAAGATATTATTTTCTTCCATCTCCGCTAAATCTTTAAGATGTTGTTTTAACACATAATCTACATATTGGGCCAAACTTAAAATGTAGTCACTTCGGGGTTGTAAATAATTAAGAAAGACCAATTCACGGTTTACCAAGATTTGAACCCTACTTCCTCTTCCCTGTCCCGGCAATTCTTTTATTGTGATCATAAAATCAGGGGCATTGGGAGGAGGTTCCCACATTTTATAGAAAACGCGATAAAATTCCCTTCCACTTTTTGTTCGGGTTTCGTCAACTATTAACCCGTTAATTTCCAGACTAGGGATGGTATTTTTTGCCGAATCATCCTTTACAGATTTTATAATTGAGAGGGGAATACTGTCATTTGAGTTTTCTTGCGAGAAAGCCGTAATCCAAGTCGCACAACTTAACAATAAGACTATTACCCATTTTTTCATTGGCAATTCTTAAGCCTGATGTATTTTAGAAACTACTTTAAAGAAATATTTTAATGCTAATAGAACCCTCCCATAAGACCACTGACTCAAGAATGAAATTCTATTTATTAAACACCGCTACTAGGAGTCAATGTAACTTCCAACCAGAATTCATTTAACAGCAGAAAGGATAAGAAAGGAGGTAATTGGGATGGAGGAGAAATATTATTTCCAATGTGGAGTTAAGGCCCCTTCATATACTAATTCCCTATTTCCACCACTAGAATCCATTATCCACACTGAAGGCTCTCCAATTCCATCGTTAGGCACATTATAAAATATTATATTAGCACCATCGGGAGAAAATATAGGCATCAAATCATTAGTTCCATTATCCTTATTATTTTGAGACAGATCCTCTACAGAACTACTATCTATAGCCATAAGAAATATATGAGTATCCAGCTGTCGATTATCTTGGGATTCAAATTCAGACACATCGTAAGTGTAGAGAATACTTTTACCATCGATGCTAAAAGAAGGATCTCCCACCCTACCCGGTACATTTTCTACCAATAGGGTCATCTCGCTACCATCATCATTCATCAAATAGATTTCAGAATCAAAGCCATTAACACCAACTGTTTCTACCACAATTTTGTTTTGTTGTGCTGTCCAGTCACATCGCCTAAAGTGCCGACCTTCAGGGGCAGTTGCTACCAATTCTAAATTAGTCCCATTACGATCTATTTTATAAAGACGATCATAATGGCTATACAATAGACGTCCACCGTCAGGAGACCAACAATACCCTACCCCAGGATTATGATACCCGGTAACTGGAAGTGTTGTCACCTGAAAAGGATTTTTACCATCTGGATCCATTGTAAAAATATGAGGCTCATTGTTATTTCGATCTGAAACAAAAGCTACTTTATCTCTTTTGAAAGAAAGACTTGGTGCTATATCCATTCCTACATCTTTAGTAAGCCGTACAATGATAGAATCCTCCTGGCTTCCAGAATATATGTTATAATTTTCCCCTCTTCCGTCAGGGTCATCATCTTTTAGGGCAAAAAACAGGCGATTATCTGGGAAGTCTTGTGTGGTAAACTTCCAAACCGGACCGTTGATCTTCTGTCCTTCCAAGTTTTTGGATGTCACTTGCCAATAGTATGTGGTGCTATAACGTAATCCGGTTATGGCAAGGGTAGTATCCGGAAAATCAATAATCCTTTTATCCTCAGCACTTCCTTCGGATGCATAAATATTAATATCATAAATAATGGAGTCATTTTCAGCAATTGCATTTAAGGTGCTCCAACCCAATACTACCACCAAATCCAAACCGGTGGAATCATTGGGAGGAATGGGACTAACGGGCTCATAAATGGCCACCTCATTGTCAGGAATAAAAGGGTCTAAAAATATATTTTGTGATATGGTAGCATTTCTACTTAAATTAACCTTTACCGTTTCTGCTCCATATCCATCTTTGGTAGCAAAAACGGAATATTCCTTGGCTTCTAAAGAATCAATTCGATAATACCCACGATGATCTGTCAATACTGAAACAGAAAGAGGGCTGGTGGATACTTTAACCTGAGCGAGAGGCTCTTCGGACTCGGAATGTCTAATAAAACCTTCCAGATTACCATAAAAGACGGGTTCAATAGTTTCATCGTTGCAAGAATGAAGCACAACAATTGACATAAGTAGCCATAGGGCTCTTGTCATTGAAATTCTCATATAAAGAAAAGTTTAATTAGGCTGATTAGAGGTCAGCAGTGGTAGAACAATATGACAGTTGACTTAAAATTTTGTCGGGGCAATTAGAAAAGGCCAATTAATTCTGATGAATAGATAAAGGAAAGCCCTAATTGATGTTACCAAAATTAATTAAGGATAATAAAAGGTGCAAGAATAATACCTTCCAACAAGGAGTGGAGAATTGTAAGAAA
>NZ_SMMB01000984.1 GCF_009711365.1 Xanthovirga aplysinae
TAAAACCAATCTAAAATGAAGAAAAACGTACTACTATGCTTCATGTTAGTAGGGGCTTTGTTTAGTAGAGCCTTTGCGCAGGAAAAGACAATTACAGGTACAATAACCTCAGAAACTGATGGTTATGGGATACCTGGAGTCAATGTATTATTAAAAGGTACCGCAATAGGGACAATTACCGACTTTGATGGTAAGTATTCATTGGGTGGGATTCCCCAGGATGGAGGAATTCTAATATTCTCTACTGTTGGAATGGAAAGTCAGGAGATTGAAATTGGGGCTCAGTCAGTGATAGATATTTTGATGAAAGAAGACGTTCAGCAACTTTCTGAAGTTGTGGTAACAGCGATGGGCCTAAAAAGGGATAAGGCAAAATTGGGCTATTCTGTTCAAGAAGTAAACGCCGATAAGTTAGAAAAAGCTACCAATACCAATGCTTTTGAGGCCCTAAGTGGAAAGGTAGCAGGGGTTCAGATTACTGATGCTGGATCTACCCCTGGAGCTGGTGTTAATGTGATTATCCGGGGATCTACTTCCCTGGACAGGGACAACCAGCCTCTTTATGTGGTTGATGGTGTCCCTATTAGTAATAATGATGTGAATACCGTCTTTGCTGCAGATTTTAATGCTCCGGTTAGTACAAACAGGGCCGTAGATATTAATCCTGATGATATTGAAAGTATGTCAGTATTAAAGGGCGCTTCTGCCGCTGCTTTATATGGGGCCCAGGCGGCTAATGGGGCGATTATTATTACTACTAAATCTGGTAAAGGTAAAGATGGACTTAATGTGGATTTTAGTATATCCCATGCTATTGAAGAAGTAAATAAATTACCAGGAATTACCCATAAATATGCTAGGGGTCGTGACGGTGGCTATTCCAATAGAACACACTGGTCTTGGGGACCTGCCTATGCATCTAATCCTAAATTTCCTGATGGAACAGAAATTTGGGTTGATGCACCAGGCGATGCTATGGGAGGAGTAAAAGATGTAAGTGGCCAACCTATTCCAATTTTTGAGGATAATTTTTCTCGTGTGTGGCAAAAGGGATCTAATACGAATGTGAATCTTGCAGTTTCTGGAAGTACTGATAAAACCCATTATTATACATCGGTTTCTTCTTTGGCAAATGAAGGTATTGTGAAGAATTCCAAATACAATAGAACCTCTTTTATGATAAGAGGAGGACATAAGGTGACCGATAGGTTAAAGGTAGAAGGTTCTGCCAATTATATTCGAACTAACACTCATAAATTCCGACAGGGAAGTAGCGGTTTAATGGGAGTAATGGCTTATTGGCATCACATGTGGGATGTAGAAGGAGAGTATCAGGATGAAAATAACTTACCTATTTGGTTCAGTCCTTCATATAATGATCCTCAATGGACCATGGAATATGAAGGAGAGGCAGGATATGTAAACCGTTTAATAGGAAACATGGGGGTTAGTTATGATGTGGCAGATTGGTTAACAGTTAGTTTTAAACAGGGGATAGATACTTATGCTGATGAACGAAAGGAGTATTCTCCTTTTGGGTCACGAAGAACTACCAATAATGAAGGATTAATTCAGGAGGTTAGGGTAAATGACATGGTGTTAAACTCTGATCTATTATTTACAGGAGTTAAAAATTTATCTGATGTTTTCGAACTTAATTATGTTGTTGGGGGAAATATTTATCAAACCAGGTATAATCAATTATTTGTTCGAGGGTTGGGATTAACGGTTCCTGGATTTGATAATATTGAGACAGCTTCTGAGCAAACAGTTTATCCTTCCGCTCAGCATTACCTTAGAATGGGTGTTTTTGCTGATGTAACTGTAGGTTATGATAATTATCTTTATTTAGGTTTGACTGGTCGAAACGATTTTTCATCTTCTTTACCTTCAGATAATAATAGTTATTTCTATCCTTCTACCAATCTTGGTTTTGTTTTCTCAGAGTTAACAGATATTTCCTGGTTGTCTTTAGGTAAACTGAGAGCTTCTTGGGCAAGGGTTGGAAAGGATGCTGATCCCTATTCTCTTTCCGATGTATATGTTAATCGTGCTCCTGGGAGATTTGGAAACCTTAGATATTCTTTAAGTGACATAAAGAGAAACCCGGAACTTAGACCGGAAATTACAGATTCATGGGAATTGGGTACTGATTTGAGGTTCTTTGATGGAAAGCTGTCCTTGGATTTATCTTATTATAATACCCTGTCAAAAGATCAAATTGTAGAAGTTCCAGTTTCTACTACAACAGGTTATGGGTCAATGATTCAAAATGCAGGAACAATACAAAATAAAGGTATAGAGGCAGTCTTAGCAATAAATAACCCTATTGAAGTCAATGGATTAAATTGGGATTTATCATTTAATTTTACCAAAAATGAAAATACTGTTAAGGAAATTGCGGAAGGATTGGATAATATTGTTCTTGGTACAGGTTGGTGGTCATCCGCCACAATTGAAGCGCGGGTAGGCGAACCATACCAGGCAATATATGGGGTAGGTTTTGAGAAAGATGAAAATGGTAATACCTTGGTGGACGCTGATGGTTATCCTGTTATTGCCAGTGAGGCGCAGAAATTAGGAAATGTGTTGCCTGATTGGAATCTAGGGATTAATAATTCATTGAGTTATAAAGGGTTAACCTTAGCTTTCTTGATAGATATTAAAAAAGGAGGAGATATTGTAAATGGAACTAAGGCTGCTTTACAGTATTCAGGTCTTCATGAGTCTACTGGTGAACGCTATTATGATGGTGATCCTCATTCAACTGCTACAACGGTTGTTGAAGGAATGGTAGTGGATGCTGAGGGAAATTCTACCGGAGTAAAAAATACTAAAGCTATTCCAATGGATAATGGTTATTGGCATGATTACAATGTTTATGTAGACGAAACCTTAGTCGAAGATGCTTCATGGGTTAGGTTAAGAAATGTTTCTTTGACTTATAGTATTCCAAAGAAATTGTTTGGTCGCGCTCCATTTAAGTCAATAGATTTTACCCTTTCAGGTAGAAATTTGTTCTTGTGGACTCCATATACTGGTGTTGATCCGGAGGTTAGTGCAATGGGTGTAGGAAATGCCCAAGGATATGACGAGCTGTCATACCCAGGTACAAAGAGTTATTCTGCCAGTTTAAAGTTGAAGTTCTAATTATCAATTTGGAAAAATTATGAAAAAAAATATTTTATATAAAGCAATATTCCTTGGGCTGATTTTAATGGGAACTCAGGCCTGTGTAGAAAAGTTTGAAGAGGTAAATAAAAATATAAACGACCCAGAAAAGGTTTCTTTAAACTTGGTTTTAACCTCCGCCCAAGCCGATGTGTTTGAGGGTTTTGGAGATGATTGGGATAGGTTCAGTGGTTTGTTTACCCAGCATTTTGCAGGGAATCATGCGAGTGGAGTTTCTTATGATCGATATATATTCCGAAATGCAGATGAAGAGACCACTTTCGATTTTATGTACCGAAGAGCCTTTATGGATCTTAATGATTTAAGGATTAAGGGAGCGGAGCAAGAAGCCTGGTCTTATGTAGGCGTGGCTGAAATTTTGACAGCAATAGGTTTAGGGCATCTCACAGATGTTTATGGGGATATTCCTTGGTCACAGGCCTTAAATTCTGAAGAGTATCTATATCCTGTCTATGATTCCCAAGAGTCTATATACAAAGAGATTCAAGCCTTATTAAGTTCAGGGCTTGCTAATTTGGAAAAGAATTCTGATGTGGAACTTAGTGGTGATTTAATTTACGGAGGTAGTAAAGATAATTGGAAGGCAGCTGCTTATGTTTTACAGGCCAGGTATCATAATCATTTGAGTGAAATTGATCCTGGGGGGTCTGCAGAAAAAGCATTGGCTGCTATTGATAAGGCAAAAGATGCGGGTTTTGATGGATCAATGGACTTTCAATATAATTATGAAGGTAGTGTTAGTCATTTGAATCCTTGGTATAGCCTTTACCTAAATAATTTAATTATTGCTTCTAAGGTATTTATGGATGCTTTATTGAATAACAACGATCCTAGGGTTCATGCTTATTTTGATCAAACTCCTTATGGGACCACGGATCCTGTAGGACACGTTGGGAAGGAGAATGGATATGGAACCGATCCAAATAGTTATTCTCCAGTTGGGCCTTATGGTTATTTTGGAAAAGAAGGATCCCCTGTATTAATAGCTACTTATTTTGAAATGTTATTTATAGAGGCAGAGGCTGCTCTTCGTTTAGAAAATCAAGGAAGGGCTGATGAAGCCTATAATATGGCGGTGAAAGCTTCTTTAGATAAGGTGATGCCTACAATTTTAGAGGATGCTGAACATTATTCTTCAGAGGAGCTTGAAGCTATTGCTTTGGAGATGGAGGGGTACCTTAATAATTTTACTGGATTAACTGGGGTGTCTTTAGAACAGGTAATGACGGAGAAACATAAAGCCATGTTTACGCAAGGTGTTGAAAGTTGGGTAGATGTTCGAAGGCACGATTATAAATATCCAAGCTATTTACATATTCCAATTGCAAATGGTTCTCCAATTGGAAATAATTTTATACGTAGGATACTATACCCTCAAACAGAGCTAGAGAAAAATAGTAAGAATGTTCCAGATGTTGGTATCTTCGATAAGCTTTGGTGGGACAAGTAATAATTTTAGGAGTAATATAACTTTAAAAAAAGGCTACCGGAGGGTAGTCTTTTTTTCTTATCTATTTTATGGGCTTTTAACTAAAAAGCGAATAATTTTTAGGTTAAAAGCAACTCATTTATTTGTTAAAACTTAGTTCCGTAGCTCAAAGAGATTTTCTACTTTTTGTTTTACCCAATTGCAATGTACCGAGATATCTTGGTTTCGGCAGCAAATCGATTGGTGAGTTTAAATTGATAAACACAATCTTCTTTGATTTTTTTAAAGAAGTATTCTCCCCCTAATTATTTCACCATCCCCTTTAACGTTTCACTCTATGTTCGATGTTAAAATCCTTTAAGGTATTGGTAATTCGGTAGAAGAATAAAAAAAATCCTCTTTCCGAGTTAGAGATCAGTCATGGAGTTACCCGTCCGTTTTTGATGTCTATTTTAAAATCAGGCACGTTCGCATTGTTTGTAAAAATTCCGTTATTCAAAGCCTATCCAATTATTTTCCTTTCAGAAAGGCCAACCATAATGGTTAGGTAACTCCTGCTTTCCTGAGGTTTGATGTTTGTTTTGTCAGTAACTCCTGCTATTTTTGAATTATAAGGCTTATAATATTATTTTAATTGGTTTTTCGCAAAGGTGTATTTAGGCTTGGGATTCGTAGTCTATATAGTTCTTTTCAAAGGTTTGGTATTAATTTCTTTAAACTTCAAAATTCTAGCCACACGGGGATACGAAACCTTGTAACTCCTGGCTTTTGTCTCTTTATTAACACTAGGTCTTCCATAGGTCTGTTCGCTTCGTAAGAATCCTGAGGATCCCTATAACTTGCTTCCTGTTTTTAAATTGGTAGATTTTCTATTTTTTATGAAGAAAATAGTAATAAACATTTTTTGTATTACATGGGCTAGTTTTGCCCCTCATAAGACTTTTCTTTATCATTCTGATTTTTTTTTACAGTTATTTTCAGCTTTCCTTGACCTGGAATACGGCTATTTCTGTACTCTGGAAAGCCCTTCTACTCAATGATAAATCAATTCTAGGTTTACTCACTAACTCATGGGTTAATCCTTTGATTTTTTTTCCTTGATAGCTCAGCTCAACGGCTTGCCTTTTAAAGCATTATCAGAATATTCTTTCTATTACATGACAAGTCTGTATCAAAAGTCGATACAACTTCTTTTTAATTCTGGTTTCTATTCGAGTTTTTTCTCAAATATTAAAATCGAAACTCTCCATTTTCTTTTTAATACGACTTCCCTTTTTAACATAACTTCCAATCAAATGTAGCAACTGTAAACAATTGCAAATTAATGGTTATTTTACGGGGCTTTTTTGTTTGAGATTATGCAGGTAATATTCTGGAAGGTATTCAGTACTTAGCTAAATGGTACAAAGAAGATCGGTTGAGCTATAGGGACACCGTTGTAGAAAGTTCTGAAAATATTTCACAAGTTTTTTTAGGGCTTTTTATAGGGAAGAAATTGGGAAGGTGGATCGATTGCCTACCGGATGCTATTATAAGTAAATTGACATGGCTCAATTTTTCATGGAGTTAATTTTTTCTTCAATTAGAAAGAGTGA
>NZ_SMMB01001008.1 GCF_009711365.1 Xanthovirga aplysinae
TTTGAATTTCAAATTAAATAGGCAATAACAAACAACAAATTTTATTAATAAACTATAATTTTAAGTGATTATGAAAAAAAGCTACATTCCAGTTTTGGTGGCCGGATTACTTTTTTTGGGCACAGGTGTATTCCAGGAAGCAAAAAGCAGTAAAACAATTGGTATTTCCTCATCGGAATTAGAAAAAAACAGCACAAATGTCGAATCCAAATCATTCGCTGTAGATGTTGATCAAAGCAAAGTTTATTGGGAAGGTAAAAAATTAATTGGTGGTGGACATGAAGGAACCATTAATATAAAAACCGGATCTCTTTCAGTAGAAAAGGGTGAGGTAACAAATGGAAAGTTCATTATTGACTTAAATACCATTGATGTAACCGACTTGGAAGGTGGAATGAAAGAACGATTGATAGGCCATTTAAAAAACCCTGATTTCTTTGATGTTGCAAATTTCCCTCATGCTGAATTTACCATTGTATCAACAAAGAAGCTTACGAAAAAGGCCTTAGCTGCTTTTTCTGGGGAAAAAAAAGAAAAAGGCTACACCCATCAAGTTGAAGGAAAATTAACCATAAGAGGAAAGTCATCTGACATTTCTTTTCCAGCCTCTATTCACCAAAAAGAGGGGAAAATTCATGCAAGTGCTCAATTCTCCATTGACAGAACAAAATATGGAATTTCCTATCATTCTGAAGATCTTCTTGACCTTGCTAAAGACAAAATGATCAGCAACACCGTAAATGTGGGATTTGATTTGGTGGCAGTTAGCGAAACTTTATAGAAATCTAGATCCAGTTAAAATAAGGGGCTCACAACTAAGGCCCCTTATTTTTTGCTCCTACTATTTCTCTCCTTCAAAAAGATTAGAATATATTTGCTGGCTCATATAGGTTTATAAGGCATTGGAGAGAAGAGAAGCAAAATTTTACCCGGAAGATATTTCAACCTTTCAGCTGCACGCCCTGGCCTGGGCGGACCAGCATTTTTCATACTTTCATTTCTTTAATGGAAACCAAATATCTTACCCCAACGGACCTTTTCCAATATTTTTAGCCGCAGAGGCGGATTCTTTGATAAATTTCAAAGATTCTAATTCCTTTGAAGACTTAAAATACGCTTTTAATGAAAAAAAAGACTGGCTCATAGGCTCCTTAGGATATGACTTAAAAAATCAAATTGAGGATCTCAAAAGTAGCCATCCCAGCCATATTGAATTTGAAGACATCCTTTTTTACACACCAAAACATTTGATCTTTTTTGAACCGGATCATATAAGGCTGTGTACTTATGGAAATCCAGAAGAAATTTTTCAGGAAATCAATTGTACTCCCCTCCCACCACTTTGTAAACCAACAGTTGGCAACATAAACCCTGTCATCAATAAGAGAACCTACCTGGAAAAGGTAAATAAGATAAAACAGCACATCATTGAGGGTGACATCTATGAGATGAACTTCTGTCAGGAGTTTTTTTCTCCTAATTGTAAAATTGATCCTATTACTGTACATCGCCTCCTTAGTGATAAGTCCCCTATGCCATTTTCGGTCTTTCAAAAATCAAGGGATAAATACCTGATCTGCGCCTCCCCAGAACGATTCCTTAAAAAAGAAAATCAAAGGTTAATTTCGCAACCGATCAAGGGTACTATTAGAAGAGGAAAAAATAAGCAGGAGGACGAATTCCTTCGTCAAAAACTCCGCAATGATGAGAAGGAATTGGCCGAAAACATGATGATTGTAGATTTGGTTAGAAATGACCTTGCACAATGTGCCATTAGCGGAACAGTAAATGTAGATGAGATTTTTGGAATTTACACTTTCCCTCAGGTCCATCAAATGATCTCAACCATCAGTGCTGAACTACGACCTGATATTCATTTTGTGGACGCCATCAAGGCGGCTTTTCCTATGGGAAGCATGACAGGCGCCCCTAAAATAAAAGTAATGGAACTAACCGAAAAGTACGAATGCAGTAGAAGAGGGTTATTTTCAGGAGCAGTAGGCTATATTTCCCCTGATGGAGATTTTGATTTTAATGTGGTAATCCGGAGCATATTTTATGATTCCACTGGACAAAAATTATCCTTTCAAGTGGGGGGAGCCATTACCTACGATTCAGTACCTGACCAAGAATATGAGGAATGTCTTTTAAAAGCCAAAGCCATTCAGGAAGTATTGGCCACTCAATTGTAACAAACATCACAACTATTTTAATTTAAACTTGTAATTCAATGACAAACCAAAAAACAGCCATGTTCTTTGCATTTTATGGCCTATTATTAATCACCTGTGCGCTTCTTTCTTTTTTGACAATGGGAGTAAAAACTCAAAATATTCTTTTGTTGGAAGGCGTAACAGGAGTTTTGGCATTGTTCTTTGGCCACTTTATGAATTCACATAAAAGCTGGGCATTTATAGGTGGGTTTATTCAATCCTTATTGGCTCTAATTTTAATCGGCAACCAAGTCTATTTACAATTTTTGAGATTATTACAAAAAACTCCAATCTCAGCCGATATAACATTGGAGCAACAATCCCTCATTTTTCTGCTTCTATCTACTACCTTTATCATGACTTTATATCTAATAGCCTTACAATTTGGATACAGTAAAGCTAATCTAAAGGAACTACAACAATTAAATTAAATCCAGTCAGTTGAACATCCAATGATTTATCAACTGCCACAATGTCATTTAATAGAGTATTTACTATATTTGCAGCTTGAATTTCACCTTTGGGTAAACAATTTCTTTTCCTTTTGGTGGACCTTGATATTTGCAAGAAAGACACAATGAAAGAGATTATAAGCGACATCGATATTATTTCGGAAAAAACGGAAGAGCAGGAAAACTGTGGAATAAAAATATCGAAAGAAGAAAACACAGGAAAGAAACGGAAACTATACATAGAAAGCTATGGGTGTCAAATGAATTTCTCGGATAGCGAGATTGTAACTTCCATTATGAAAAAGGAAGGATATGACACAACCTCTGATGCTAAAAGTGCAGACCTTATCTTTCTTAACACATGCTCAATTAGAGAAAAAGCAGAACAAACTGTTCGAAAAAGACTGACTGATTTCAATAAGCAGAAGTCAGAAAAGCCTGAGCTTTTGGTAGGAGTGCTAGGCTGCATGGCCGAAAGGTTAAAAGATAAGCTTTTAGAGGAAGAAAAAATTGTAGACATCGTTGTTGGGCCTGATGCTTACAGAGATTTACCTAAATTAGTGGAATCTGCCGATGAAGGCCAAAAAGCTGTCAATGTCTTCCTTTCAAGAGAAGAAACTTATGCCGACATCAGTCCAATACGCTTGAACTCTAATGGTGTTTCCGCCTTTATCTCTATTATGAGAGGATGTGATAATATGTGTTCCTTTTGTGTTGTACCTTTTACAAGGGGAAGAGAGAGAAGCCGGGATCCTAAATCAATCGTCGCCGAGGCCAAACAACTTTTAGAGCAAGGCTACCGAGAAGTCACCCTATTGGGACAGAATGTAGATTCCTATAAATGGTCATCAGATACAACCCTTAAAGGGAAAGCTCAAATTGAGAAATCGGAAAATGCAGATATCGTCAACTTTGCCCAACTTCTGGAAATGGTTGCTCAGGTTTCTCCTGATCTAAGAGTGAGGTTTTCTACTTCTCATCCTAAAGATATTACAGATGAAGTTTTGTACACCATGAAGAAATATGAAAACATCTGTAAATATATACATCTTCCAGTACAAAGTGGAAACAGCCGAATCCTGAAATTAATGAATCGAACCTATGATCGGGAATGGTACATTGACCGTGTGGATGCCATACGAAGAATTTTAGGGGATGAGTGTGGTATTTCTTCCGATATGATAGCTGGCTTTTGTACAGAAACTGAGGAAGAACATGAAGAAACGCTTAGTTTAATGGATTATGTCAAATATGATTTTTCATATATGTTCTTTTACTCAGAAAGGCCTGGAACATTGGCAGAAAAAAAATACGAAGACGATATTCCTTTAAATATTAAAAAGAGACGATTGAGCGAAATCATTGCTATACAACAAGCGCATTCCTTAGAAAGGAACAAACTTGATGTAGGCAAGGTACAAAAAGTCCTTATTGAAGGAGTTTCTAAACGATCGGAGAAAGACCTTCAAGGGAGAAATTCTGCAAATAAAGTGGTGGTTTTTCCTTCTCAGGGATTCAAGAAAGGGCAGTATGTTCATGTCCGAATTAAAGATTGTACACCTGCCACCTTAATTGGTGAGGTTGATGCCAATTAATTTGAAAAAGGGTCTCAAAATTCAACTGCGAATTAAAAATTAGGTATCTATAAAATTTATTAAAAAAACTGAATATTATTTTTAGCAAGCATTAATACCTAAAACAATTTAAATTAATAAAATTATTTTAGTGATTTAATCGTAATAAACCATTTGATTTAAAGAGTTTGCTATTCCTAATTTTTAATTCGTAATTACCCATATTAGTATCAATTGAAATCAATAGTTTTTTAGAAGAAAATAAACTCTTTTGGCCTCCGTTTATTCTTAAGGAAATCCATGAGGTTATTACAAATTAAGAATTTAGAGGGTAAAAATATAACATCCAGTCTTTAGGCGAGGATGTAAATTGTACAAACGAGGTGCTACTAGATCATTCGTATTTAAAAACGTCTGATTTTTTAACTTGTTTTAATGATTACTTTACCACACCTAAATCCAATTATTCAAAATAAATTCTCAACTATTGGAAGTAAGAGACACTGACATTTTAAGTACAAAGCAACGATTTAATATCATTGGTAACTCTCCTTTATTAAACCATGCCATAAAGGTAGCCACCCAGGTGGCCCCTACGGAAATGACTGTTTTAATTAGTGGAGAGAGTGGAAGTGGTAAAGAATCTTTTTCCAAAATTATTCATCAACTGGGCCGCCGCAAACACGGCCAATTTATTGCTATTAATTGTGGCGCTATTCCAGAGGGGACGATTGATTCCGAGTTGTTTGGACATGAAAAAGGCTCATTCACAGGGGCACATGAAGCCCGAAAAGGTTATTTTGAAGTAACCAATGGTGGCACCATTTTCCTTGATGAAATCGGAGAAATGCCTATGGGAACGCAGGCACGGCTGTTAAGAGTACTGGAAAATGGAGAATTTATTAAAGTAGGCTCCTCCAAGGTTTTAAAAACTGATGTAAGAGTGGTAGCCGCTACAAACGTGGATCTTTTAAAGGCGGTGGAAAAAGGTAAGTTCAGAGAAGACCTTTATTACAGGCTAAACACCGTACCTATTTATGTACCACCTCTTCGTGAACGAGGAGATGATGCTGCGCTTTTATTTAGAAAATTTGCGTCAGATTTCGGGGAAAAATACCATACAAAAGCCATCCACCTAACACCGGAATCCAAACAAGTCCTAATAGACTATGAGTTTCCTGGGAATATTAGACAGCTAAAAAACCTGGTTGAGCAGATTTCGGTATTAGAGATTAATAGAGAAATTGAACCAGAAGTTTTAATGCAATATTTACCACGCCAGAAAAGTAATCTTCCAGCCATATTTGATACAACAAAAGGTAGTGAGGAGAAAATCAATGAGAGAGACATCCTTTACAAAGTGCTTTTTGATATGAAAAAGGATGTGACTGAGTTAAAAAAGTTGGTGCATCAAATATTGAAATCCGAAGGCTTTGGAAACAAAATATTAGAAGAACATCATAATCTCTTTCACAACTTAGAAACAGAGGACACTACTCCAACCCCAGAAATTGGACAAAGTCCCCTTTTATTGAACCGACAGGAGCAGGAAAGGAATCAAGAAGAAGATATTGAATATGCTCGCATAGAAGATATTACTCATGAAACAGAAGATGAGGAAGAATCCTTATCGATCGAAAAGAAGGAAAAAGAACTTATTATTAAAGCCCTGGTAAAAAATAATAATAAAAGAAAGTATGCGGCTCAAGACTTGGGGATCTCTGAAAGGACTTTATATAGAAAAATTAAACAATATGAAATTGATGACAAATAAATTCAAGGTTTTCAACTTAGGAATTATTTTATTTTTGGTTATCTTCACAAGCGGTTGTGGTGTTTACTCTTTTACCGGTGCAAACCTAAACCCTGAAATTCAAACGATCTCCATTCAACAGTTTTTTAATGATTCTGGAGATGGACCTGCCGATTTGGGACAAAAATTTAATGACCAAATCCGAAATTATTTTCAGAATAACACCAACCTCACCATGTTAAAGGGAAATGGAGACCTTCAACTGGAGGGTAGTATTACTGGTTTTCGTTATACACCAATTGCCCCTGAAGCAAGTGTGGGAAATACCACAGGAGCTTCTAGAATGCAACGCTTGACAATTACTATAAAGGTCAAGTATATCAATACGTATGATGAGACGCAAAACTTTGAAAGATCGTTTTCTTTTTATCAAGATTACAACAGTGACCAGCAAACCCAAAGTGCGGCAGAGCCTGGGTTAGTGAATGAAATTTTGGACCAAATTATTGTAGATATATTCATGGCTTCT
>NZ_SMMB01000603.1 GCF_009711365.1 Xanthovirga aplysinae
GAAAAGGAATTTTCTTAAAAAGTTATTGCTAACCTTAATTCTTGATTTTTTTCTTGCAAACATTATTGTTTTGTTTTGGGTATTCGTGGCGGATTATTTTTTTAATTACGAGGAAATTCATAAGCAGCTTTTTAGAAATTTAATCATTGCTAATGTCCTAACGTTTGTGTTATACTTATGCCTAAACGGTATTTTTATTATTAAAGAATGGAATCGATCCCAACTAGCTCATGAGCGGATTGAAAAAAAACATATTTTGTCAAAATTTGTGGCTTTGAAACATCAATTGGACCCCCATTTTTTATTTAATTCTTTAAACACTTTAAACTCTCTTATTCATATTTCAACAGAAAAATCAGCTGCATTTATTCATCATTTTTCAAGGATTTATCGCTATGTATTGGAGGAAAAGGAAAACATGTTGGTGCCTCTTCACAGAGAAATGGAATTTGTGCGGTCATATTTTTTCTTACATAAGATGCAACACGAGGAGAACTTAATCTTAGCGGTGGACCTTGACCCTTTGCACCTTAATGACCTGGTTCCCCCTTTAAGTCTTCAGGTGCTGGTGGAAAATGCAATTAAGCACAATGAAATATCGGATGATAATCCCTTGCTTATTAGGATTGATATTAAGGATGCCCTGCTAGAAGTTAAAAATAATTTACAGCCCAAGAGGGAAATAAAAACATCAACAAATACCGGATTAAAGAACCTTAAGGAACGTTACAATTTGGTTTCTGAATTGATACCTGAATTTATTAAATCAAAAAATGAGTTTTTGGCTAAAATTCCCCTTATAAAAGAAGAAGAATAATGAAAGTGGTAATTATAGAAGATGTGAAGGTGGCTGCCATCCAACTAGAGAAGGAATTGCAAAAAATAGATCCGGAAATTACGGTTTTAGCAAAAATATCTACAGTACGCCAGGCGATAAAATGGCTTCAGGGTTTTCAAGTTGATTTAATCTTTTTGGATATTCAATTGGCAGATGGCTCTGCTTTTGAAATATTTGAAGAAGTTCAGGTTGATACTCCTGTAATTTTCACGACTGCCTATGATGAATATGCTATTAAGGCTTTCCAATTAAATAGTATAGATTATTTATTAAAACCTATACAGCCAATAGATCTAAAAAACAGTTTAGAAAAATATAAAAAATTAAAAATAGGAAACTCCATTGATGCAAAGGCCTTGTTAGCTGCTTTGTGTAATCAAACACCTAATTTTCGAAGTCGCTTTTCTTTGAGAGTTGGGAACAAAATAAAAGTTGTAGAATTAAAGGATGTAGCTTGGTTTCAGGCCCAGGGAAATGATGTTTATGTTACTCTGCATAATGGACGCTCCCACTATGTGGAATCCACATTGCAACAGTTGGAGACGGAGCTTGATCCTACTTTATTTTTTCGAGTTAATAGGCAATTTATGGTTAGCTATGAGGCGATTGAGGAAATCAGTGTTTATTCAAAAAGTAAGCTGAAATTGAATTTAACCCCAGCCACTGATGGAGATGTGTTTGTAAGTGTTGGTAAGTATTCTCTTTTTAAGCAATGGTTGGATCAATAGGAAAGGAAAAGAGCCTTCCTGATTAATTAAATTTCAACGGAAGGCTCATTGATTACTGGAATTATGTAGTTCTTAATACAAAAAGTCCATTGATGAAAGGCTAAATATTTACATACTTTCCTTTAAATCTACTGCATAAAAGTGCCCATTCGCATCTCCAAAATATATAATATCATTTTCTATCACCGGAGTACTAAGAATGGACCCTAAAGATTGAATGGCTTTTTCAGTTTTAAGTTCATTTTCTAATGTTCCATATAATTTAAAATCATCTCTGAATTTTCCATTGGGTTTAAATATTGTATGGTATTTGGCTTTACTTTCCTTGGTTTGGAAAAAAAATACAACATTTCCTTTTGTTGCATTTACCCCTATCAAGGTTCCATCAAAGCTTCCATAATAAATAGTGTTTCCTTGATTTACGGCAGTTCCAAATACTCTCATGTTATTTTTTATTAGCCAATTTTTCTTACCATTAGAACCCTGTAAACAGTAAAAGCGATGAGAATCCGAACTACCCATATATAGATTGTCCTTGTAAACCAAAGGTTTGGTAACGATGTAACCTCCAGTTTCTCGTCTATTCCAGAGTCCTTTACCTGTTTTTTTATTGAGAGCATAAAGATTGTGGTCCTGAGAATTAAAGATTACCGCATCTTTATAAATGGAAGCAGCTCTTTGTATAGCTCCTTCTGGGAAAACTCTGGAGCCCATGGTGTCGAATTTCCAGATTAGAGTACCTGTGGCATAATTTAAAGCGTAAAAAATACCATCATAACTTCCAATATACAATATATCCTCATTCACTATGGGAGCCGCATGAACAACACCTTCTGTTTTGTAGGCCCAGACCATTTCTCCACTATCGGCTTTTAAAGCATAAATATGGTGATCACCACTTCCTACAATAAGGAGATTGTTGTGAACAATGGGAGAAGATAAAAAGAAGTCCCAGAAGTCTGCTTTTTTCTCCCCATTCGTGGTAAATTTCCAAACTAGCTCACCATTGTTTTTATCTAGGGCATAGATATTACCATCACCGCTGTTAAAGAAAATTTTATCTCCATG
>NZ_SMMB01000634.1 GCF_009711365.1 Xanthovirga aplysinae
ATGGAAATCTGGTTCATAATTTTCCTTGACCCAAAATTGAAATGAAAAGGTCATAAATCCCCTTGAGACCTGGATTTCACCAACAATTTAAAAAAGAAAAGGGAATCTTGATGACCTTTGAAATTATTTATATTCTGAAAAACTAAAAATACTTCCTCCCACTGAGCAACCCGCAGCCCGCATTTGGTTCGCCCCCCTTCCCATTCTTAAAAAAATTGATTCGGATAAAAGGCCATTATTTGGGCTGAAAAAGGCTTTAGACTAAACCCTAAAAATGTAAATACTAAAGCCCTATTGGCAGATTGTCTTATCCAACAACATTCTATGAGCGCTGGAAACCTCGGTACTGTTCAGCAAATGATGAGATACGAGAAACGCTTCGCTTTCTTAAAAGAAAACATCCCATTTCAGTCCTTTCATTTTCATAATTATGTAGTCATATCCTATCAATATTTTAGGGCCGATGATGAAAGCAATGGCTTTAAATACCTTGGAAAAGCAAATGATCTCCTTGAAAAATATGGTAAAAAATTAAAAATGCAGGAAGCCGGCTTTGGAATGGCTTATGCAGAAGCTGGTGCGCACTACTATAGGGAAAGGAAGTATACCAAAGCCAAAGCCATTATTGAAAAAGGACTGGAAATCATGCCGGATCATCTGGAGCTTAAAGTTCGTCTGGATATCGTCTTAGATGAATTACGAAACTAGAAATTCTCAGAAAACAGGAAAGTGCTTTTGGGACCTTAAAACTAAGAGAGTATGACGTTAGAAAAGCGGTGGCATTACAAAAACTTTAGAAGTTGCGCCAACATTTACAATGCTGCTGAGTGGAAGGGTATATATTAGAAGAATCAACCCTCATCCATTTTCTTAAGAAAATCATTAGCGGTTTTTAAATATTCCCCTTGTTGTTCTTTGGGCATACGATCAAATGTTTTTAGCAAAAGATTTAAACGGGGATTAGTAGAAAAGAAGTGACGGTGGGAATGTAGAAACCTCCAGAAAAGTGCATCCCAAATGGCTTGCCAGGGACCTTTTTTAAAATCACTCATCTTCAGTAAATAATTGCTTCCACTGATATAAGGCTTGGTGGCAAATAGTCCACCATCCGCAAACTGGCTCATACCATAAACGTTAGGAACCATTACCCAATCATAAGCATCAATAAATAACTCCATAAATCAGCGGTAAACCTCATCGGGATCGAACTCGCAAAGGAGCATGAAATTTCCAATTACCATTAAGCGCTCAATATGATGGCAATACCCTGTCTGTAATACTTTTTCAATTACAGTATCCAGAGGCAGTATTCCCGTTGTGGCCGAATAAAAGGAGTCAGGAATTTTTCGGTGAAATCCCCAAAAGTTTCTTTTGCGTTCTTCCGTTCCTCTAAACACATAAATTCCTCTTATAAACTCCCTCCAACCGATGAGTTGTCGAATAAAACCCTCAGTGGAGTTCAGGGGTAAGGTTTTCTTTTGGGAAAAGTTCAATACCTTTTCTACTACTTCTCTGGGATTGAGTAGGCCCGTATTGAGCAGAGGGGAAATCAAGCTATGGTGCAGAAGAAATCCATCCCTTCGTATAGCATCTTCATAAGTTCCAAAATCTTTTAGTCGTTGGTGAAGAAAACCCTCCAGCCATTTTTTGGCGGAGGAAAAGGTATGGGGATAAAGGGTCTTATCTGGCGGGTTTCCCAGTCGAGCTGGAAAATGATTTTTGACGTAGCTAATGGCTTCTTTAAAAAAGGAATCTTTTTTTGGAAAATCAACCTTAGGAACTTCCTTATTTGCAGGGTACTTTTTCCGATTTTCCGTATCAAAACTCCATTTTCCTCCTTGTGGTTTTTCCTTGTCCTCAATCAGAACACCTCTTAATTTTCGCTGTTCCTTGTAAAAGGAAGCATGAAAGAATTTTTTCTTTTCAGATGGAAAATAGGGTGTTAATTCCTCTAAGCTGTTTAAAAAGGCAGGGGAAGGATATTTAGTCAATTTTATTCCTTCTTTTTCCGCCACACGATTTAATCTTTTTTCCAAAAGAAAATCTACCGGATCGATATAATGGATTTGGGTAATCTTTTGAGCTTTTAATTCCGGAATAAGTATGCGGGTATCAGAAAGGGCACTCTGGGCTTCAACATACTCTACCTCAAGGTTTTTAGTTTCCAGATAAGCGGCATAGAATTTCATGCTGGCACGATGAAAAGCCATTTTTTGTTGATGAAAGTGAAAGTGATGGAAGAAAAGATATTCTTCGATTAATAAGGAAGGAAAACCACTCTTAATCAAAGGGCTTGATTCGAATAGCTGATGGGGGAAAATAAGGTTTAACTGGTGAAGATCTCTGCTAATTTTTTTCATGATGACCCGCTTCCTCTTTTGGTCTTTATTGATGGGAGGTTGTTTAGAATTACTTTTTGGAAGGGGAATGGTTTGGAGTATTTTAAAAGGATTTGGAACAGGGGAAAATGGTTTACCCATTTATGGAGATGAGGAGTAATTGATGAAAAGTCAAAAAGAAAAAAAGGAACACAATTCATTTAAAGGGATTAGAAAAGCAACAAATATGTAAACTTTAAACAAGAGAATAGGAATATATAATTACAAGCAACCTTATTAACAATAAGGTCTATACCAACAAATGAAAAATTTTTAAATAAGATCACAGTGGATTAACATAAAACAAGAATCACACGTATTGTGATGGATAATAAATACATCGGGTACTAGATTCTAAAGAGGGACCAATGGTCTTTCTTTCCTTTATTTTATCCCCTTTATACTTTATTCAATAGACACAACTCTTCTAACGCACATTTATTTATCAACTAATTTTAATATATTGAAATAAAAAACTAAAAAGGAAAATATATTCACAAACAAATTAAAGCGTTTTTTTATACTATTTACC
>NZ_SMMB01000249.1 GCF_009711365.1 Xanthovirga aplysinae
CGAAATGCCTAAAAGGCCTAATTGGGACATCGTAGCATTGGAAGCTGGTACTCCTAAATTTTGTGCAAATGCATGGCTGAAGGTTAATACGGCTGCTAGAAGAAAGAATATTGTCTTTTTCATTTTTTTAAGTGTTAGTAAATGGATAGATTTTGGAATGAATAAATTTTAATGGATAGATCGTGTCCGATAAGTGAGTTTGGGACCTTTCATTCCCGCTTTGAATACCCTTAGGTGAAGCCAAAATCGGGAATGAAAGGAGCCTTTGATGAAATGAAATTGGTGAGTGTCATATATTCATTGCTTAGGTGATACTCTATGATTGATCGCTGGCAATGTAATTATCAGCGGGCAGGGGATAGAAATATGCAAGCAAGACTCAAAATGAAGAAAAGGGGGCCTCTATTAGTCTTGCCAATTAAATATAAAGAAACTAGACACCACTTATTTGTTTGTGTTGGGACTTGGAAAGCATGAAGTTCCTCCGGGTAAATGCGAAAACAGCTAGTTCTTATCTAAATGAAATTCAGCTCATTTGCAATAAACCTCTTTGGTAATAAGGGTATGGGGTATTTTCACCCTCCATAATGGTATAGTCTTCATATGATTAAATTAAATCTTTTAATTTAGTTAGAGGCGAATTTAATGATACTTAGAAAAGCAGAAGACTGATTTAAATTTCCTTAACGGTTGGTATATGACTAGTGTTCCGAAAGCATTATTTATCTGGCAAATTAGCCATTCTAATTTGTTGGGTAATTAATGATATGGATTATTGGATTTTGCCTTTAAATTCTTTTCAATC
Organism: Xanthovirga aplysinae; assembly: GCF_009711365.1. Classification (GTDB taxonomy): domain Bacteria; phylum Bacteroidota; class Bacteroidia; order Cytophagales; family Cyclobacteriaceae; genus Xanthovirga; species Xanthovirga aplysinae. The sequence goes on from NZ_SMMB01000249.1 coordinate 806, forward strand.
CATTGCTACAATTTATTTTCGGCTTTTGTTTTTTT
>NZ_SMMB01000200.1 GCF_009711365.1 Xanthovirga aplysinae
ACCCAAACTTCACCAGCAGGGATGAAAAAATGTGTCAACAGAGCCCTGAACGCCCGTTTATTTAAACTTTTGCGGAAGAATACTAATTGAGATTGGGTAATGGCTTAATGGATCTGAAATTTGTAGATAAGTTGTAAATAGGACTGTCTATTCACAAAGAAGTAGATATTTTATCGAATAACCTTTATTTAATAGAAAACGGACAGCTATATTTTTAGCTGTCCGTTTTTATTATAATCTTAATAGGATTGGGGTCATGAAATAAAATAATTAAGCACTAACAACAGTCTTTAGCGCCTCTTCCAATTTTCCGACTGCTGATTTAAGGTTTTTAATATCCTCTTCATTATTTATGGTTTGGGTATTAGGATCAATTTTTTCAAAATAATTTCCAATACTATAATCTGCCACCAATTGACCTCCCCACCAAGGGACAAGGTTTTTTAAGACATTCAGATTATTTGCTCCTCCATATCCGCCAGGTGATGCGCTTAATAATACTAGAGGCTTATCTCCTAGAAACTTCATGTTTATTCTTGATAACCAATCAATGGTATTTTTGAAAACAGCTGGAACTAGTCCATTATGTTCCGGGGAGGCAATAATAAAACCGTCGTACTGCTGTAGAGTATCGAAAAACTTTTGAATGTTAGCGGGAATTCCAT
>NZ_SMMB01000395.1 GCF_009711365.1 Xanthovirga aplysinae
TAGAAAGTTAGGTATTATATATAAAACCATAAAGTACTCAAACCTCCTCAAAAAATAAAATTAACCCCACTTTAAAGTGATCTGGCTCGAAAGTTGTGCAATTTTTTAGAATAATTTTTTGTAATTTCAATTTAGGGATGTAATATTTTTGCATTCTGTTAAATTAACCAGGACATTTTTTGAGTAATAGAAAAACCACGAACATTAAGATCTATATTTTTCATGTTTTAACCTTTAATTTATTTAGTATGAAAAACCATTTTTATCGATTCCTAGGAGCCTTGATTCTATTTGGGGCATTTTTTTTAACTTCTTGTGATAAGGAAGATGAACCACAGCCTGATCCTAAGGGCCCAAAAATTGCCTCTATAAATAATGAAGAATATAAAGGAGAGGGAGATGTTCTTACTCCAGGAGAAGAATTTAAGGTGGGCTGGTTAGCTGAAAAAGGTGATAGTGACCTGGGATCCATTAAAGTTTTTTTTGATGATGTGGCCGTAAAACAGTCCATTTTGGAGAAAGAAGATGCAGACTCTTACTCAGATGAGATTACGCTCACTGCACCAGAGGAAGAAGGTACTTATATAGTTAAGTTTGAAATAACCGACGATAATGGATTAAAAGCCTCTACTGAGTTTAGGGTAATTGTGGAAGTCCAACTCCCTACCATTACTTTAAAAAATGATGAAGGTTTTGTGCAGGATGGAGACGAAATTTTACCAGGAGAAGAATTTAAAGTAGGTTGGGGAGCTGAAAAAGGTGATTTTAACTTAGGATCCATTACAATTACTTTTGATGGTGAAATTGTGAAAGAGTCCATTTTGGAAGAGGATAATGCAGAGTCTTATTCTGATGAAATTATGCTCACCGCACCTGACGAGGCAGGTAGCTATATCGTTAATATTGAAATAGCTGACAAAAATGGGTTTAAAGCCTTTTCTGAGTTTACAATAGTAGTCCCAGAACCTTCAGTAAATTTCTTTGAGACTGTATTATTGGCTGCACCATTAGAGGATTTAACATCCAAAACCTTTTATTCCTCTTCAAGGAATGAGACTTACTCTATTGATGACGTAAATGGAACTGACGATCCACTTTCTGATGAAATTGATTTTGGTTATTACTATGATGAAGGTGTATTTAAAGCTTCTCTAGCTGGGATTGATGATTACCCAACTGGCTTCGGATATTCTGAACATATTGAAAAGTGGAATACAAAAAATAAAACCCTCTTCAAAGTTTCTAATTTAACAGAAGAGGATTTTGAAAATATTTCTGAATATGATAATCAGAAGATCATTGCTGAATTTGAAGTAGGTGACCAAGAAACGGGAGATCAAACAAATCTTCAAGAAGGAGATATTTTAGCTTTTAAAACCAAGGTAAATGGAGATGAATCCGAAAGCCG
>NZ_SMMB01000311.1 GCF_009711365.1 Xanthovirga aplysinae
GTTCAGGTTAGGTAACATCATTTCTCTGATACCACGGATGGCTTTGTCAATCACACGGTTCAGCTCGATGTTTTCATAGTCACCTGAAGAAGCTGTCCATGAGCCATTGAAATAACTACCACTTACGCCCACATGCTTTTGTAGGAAGATGTAATTTTTATCGTCAATTCCATCAAGCTCAGTGTTTTTCTTTGTTTTTACATCCTCTCCATTGGCAAAGGCAATGCTGTTAAGCTCTGCTCCACTAACATCAAATTTGTTGACCCAACCGATGTTTTCATGTACAGCGGCTTTTGAAACAGTACCTAAAGCTGCTCCCAAACAAGTAATGGATTTTTGCTTTGTTCCATAAAGTGCCGCTCCTTTTCCTGCTCCATCTTGTCCTATAACTACAGAAACCTTGTTGTCACTACTTTCTGATAAATCAGGTAATGTACCAAGATCTAATCCATGTATATTTGGCGCTAACAATACTGAAAGAGGAGTATAATATTCATCTTCCAAAGTTTTACATACAGCATTAAAGCTAGTGGCTAAAGCGTCAATTGTTTCCGAATCTTCTGCTGCGAAAGTGGCATCTGCCAAGTAAACCCCTACCTGACGTAATTTACCATCAGCTTCCTGCTGCAGGTCGACCAATTTTTCAGCATCAACATTTCCTGCAAATACACCTACATAAAGGCTACCTGCCGGGTTAATACGGAAATACTCACTAATATGATAGTGTAATACTTCAGTTTCAACAGCCTCAGGATCTATTCCTGCTGCCTCAGCTTCTTCCAAAGAGAAGAATTGTTTTACTTCTTCATTTCCAAAAGGGGATGTACCATAGAACAGTAAACCTGAGATATAATCCTCACCAGGAGCTGCTTTGCCCAGTCCACCCGAACCTTTGGCGAATGTAATTTTTGCTAAACTCATTTTTTTCTAAGTTTTTATTAATTATTAGGAATTGTAAATTACCAGGCATATGTGTCCTGGCATTTTTTTTATTCAATTATGCTTGTCCAGTCCAGTCGATATGAGAAACGGTCAGGGTTAATTCTACCGGGAATGATTTGTCATTCTGGTTTAATGCACGGCTGTTGTTT
>NZ_SMMB01000972.1 GCF_009711365.1 Xanthovirga aplysinae
ACTTTATGCCTCTTTCCGTAGATTAAATTAAACCTGTACATTTTCCTCCTTTCAAAACTTGATGATCTTAATAGGAGAACTATTGTTCAGCTCTCCCTCCAGCCCTCTTAATATGGGACCTTGTTGTAAAGATTCTACATGGTCAAAAATTTACCATTTTAAGCGCTTTAAATTAAAAATTCAATGATGAATACAAGGTAAATTGCCTTTCAATTAAGCTCCTATCCTTCATTTGATTTAATTTTTTAAATAAAAATTTGGACTTAAATATGAAACATTAATAAATATGTTTGAACTTGTAATTTTTTAGTTTAGCTTGTGGTAGCTAGTTTTTGGAAGTTAGTTGAGTAAGCTTGATGGGATTTCATAGCTAAAAGAAAATATTCTTAAGTAAGAATCTAAATTGATTTAAACAGGGATTTTCTGTTTAACGATAACATTACTTATAAACTAATTTTATTTTTTTAAATTTTAAGCTTTGACCATTATGAAACCAAAAATTAATAGTCGTTTTTCCAGGAGTATTGTCCTGACAATAACATTAGGATTTTTATTACCTGCTTGCCAACCTGATTTCTTGAACGAAGTGGAGGATAATAATGCAAAAGCAAATTTTGCACAAATCAATGCGTTAACAACTAGTGATGATATTTATTCCTTAACTAGAGATCTTACCATTCGGACTTTATCATCTAAGATACCCGGCGTTGGTTTTTTGGTAGGAGGGTTTGTAAATGCTTTGTGGCCTGGCACAAGTACAGATCCTTGGGACCAAATAAAAGACCGAGTGGAAGCATTAATTGATGAAAAAATTTCAGAATATAATTATAATCAGGTCCAACTAGCTTTAGATGGGATAAAAAATAATATGGATGAATATTTATGGGCGGTACAAAATTCGGAGACTCCTACTTATATTTCTGAAAAATACAATATTGTCCTTGGAGACATTCTTTCGAATTTACCTCATTTTCAGGCCAATGATGATAGGGTATTGTTACTTCCTTTATTTTCGCAGTTAGCAAACTTGCATTTAAGCCTTCTCAGAGATGGGGCAGAGTTTGGTTTGGAATGGGGTTGGTCCGATGTGGAAGTGGACCGTTCTCGTCAACAGTTAATTGATGCAATAAAGGATTACTCTTCTTATGCAGATGAGGTATATGCCGAAGGTCTGGCAGATGTTGAAAGTAATTTATCCTCTAATAAAAGAGTGGCCTTTAACAAAAAAAATAAATATATCCGGGAAATGACCCTATCTGTTTTGGATTTTAAAGAAATGTGGCAATATTATGATATAAGCCAATATCCAGACGGAGCCAGTATATACCTTGACCGTGAGATTTATTCTGACGTAGTAGGGGCATATCGTGGAGATAAGGCGGTGAATTTACCTTCAACACCACCTTCACAACCAATTTCAAAGCTTGAGGTTTGGGGTTATGATCGTATTGATGCTGTTCGAGTTACTTACCCAGAGGGTGGTGGGCCTGACGGGGTAACACAAACCAAACGAATGGGGAACACTAGTGGAGGTACCTTAGACTCACCATATGGCGGGGTGTTTGATCTGAGCAGTTTGCCAGTTGAAGGAGTTTTTGTGCAATATGGCGATATAATGGACGAAATACAGTTGATATTTTCAGATGGTTCTCAGAGCACTTTGCTAGGAGGGCACTATTTAGGTGGGCATATTCAATCTACATATAGCTACCCTGGCCATATTCTTTCAAGTATTTGGATTAACGGGGCTGCGGGATCACCTTATTGGAGTGCGGATTTTGGGGTTTTTGGTTTTAAACTTGAAAATAACCAAATGGTATCTACCGAAGCCTTAAAAAGTATGTATATAGGCTCTCCTATAGAATTAAGCAATGAAGAAATAAATAACTTGATGGGGAACTCTAGTTCCAAAGCGGTTTCAATTCAAAGTAACTCCTTTCCACTAGTAGATAGTTGGAAAGCAGAACGAGATCAGTATTGGGAAAAAATTGGTCAGAACGTTGAGAAAAGGTCAGGAGCCCATTAACTTGCTTTATCGGGGGGATAAAGGTAAAATAGACTTACTTTGGGTGGATCTTTGTCCTCTTTATAAAGCCCAATTGGATGGTAGCCTTATTTAAAGTGAAGGGATTCAAATCCGTCTCTTTTCTACATTCATAATAATCCAATTATAAAAGTAATAACCAATGGGTAAAAAAATAGCCATTAATTGGGAAATGAACTTTTTACCTGTGAAAGTGGGGTTGGGCTTTAAGCCCAACCCCACTATTGGTATGTAGGACAAAGTAATCAACAGATAGGGTGAAGATTTTTGTATGTGCCGAGTTGGTAGGAGGCATGATCGATTGGTAAGGGTGTGCAGTCTGACTTGGAGCCTGAAGGGAACCATTAGCAAAATAGAGGAAAACTAGATATTGGTTTCGTCAGGAAGGGCGCTTTGGCAAAAATCTTCTAGTCCATTTGAAAGGGTTTAGTATGGGATTGCACTGGTTGATGTTGGCGAGAAGGTGATCTCCCTACCTACTCTATTGGAATTGATAATTATATAGCTACTAGGGTTTACCCCAACAACTGATTAACATTCATTTTATACACTTTGCCTATGGGGATAATATGCTCCCCTATAAAAATCCGGTTTCCCTCAATGCTCTTGATGTGATTTTTGGTTACGGCAAATGATTTATGAACCTGCAACAAATTGTGGGAAGGAAGCGATGTTAGCAGGTTAGAAATCTTCTCTCTGATCAAAAGTGTTTCTTCTTTCAAAATGACTTTGGTGTAGTTTCCTGCCGCTTCTATAAACAGGATGTTATCAATTACCACTTGGGTATATTTTTTGTCTCCCCTAAGAAATATTCTTTTTACCTCCGCATTATTTTTTGCTCCTTCAGTTGGAGAGGGTGCCGTTGCAGGCAAGCTTAAGGCTTTGTTAATGGCCTTTAGACAGCGTTCGAAACTGAATGGTTTTAGCAGGTAGTCGGCAATGTTGAGCTCATAACCTTCTAGGGCAAACTCTTTGTAAGCGGTAGTTACTATTACTTTGGGCGGGGAGGAAAGCGTTTTTAAGAAATCAAAACCTTTCAGTTTGGGCATGTTCAAATCCAGGAAGATAAGATCCACTGAATGCTCATTCAAATACTGGAGGGCTTCCAGAGCATCGTAGCAATTCTTTTCTAACTTCATGTTGGGAAGCATATCGCAATAGCCCTTGATTATATCATGGGCAATATATTCATCATCTATAATTAGGTATCGGATCATATGGACCTCAAGGTTAATTGTGCTTTATAGATATCGTTGGTAGCTGAGTAGGACAAGGAATGCTTATTCGGGTAAACCAATTCCAATCTTCTTTTTAGGTTCTTAAGCCCGATTCCCTCTTTCTCCGAGAGTTCCTGGCTATCAAAATTGTTCTCAACAGCAAAGTGAATTTCATCCTCTCCGGCAATCAAATTGACATGGATGTAGGCATTTTCTCTTAATCTCTCCACTCCATGTTTAAAAGCATTTTCTAAAAGGATAATAAACAAAAGCGGCATCACTTGGCTTCCTTCCTTTTGGATGTGGTGAATAAACTTTACCTCTGTTTTCTTGTGATAGCGGGCCTTATGCAACTCAATATAGTTATATAAGTAGTCCACTTCTTCCTCCACTGTTACCCATTCTTTCTGTCCCTCGTAAATACTGTATCGCATCATATCAGAAAGTTTGAGTATCAGCTGTTGTGCTTTTTTGGAATCTTTTTCTACTAAACCATATAAATTATTAAGTGTATTGAAAAAGAAGTGCGGATTGACCTGACTTTGCAGATGCATTAGTTCTATGTTAGTTTTCTCTTTTTTCTGTTTTATAGTCGATTTTACCTGACCAAATATCCAACGTATCCCCCAAAAGATTAGCAAAGACCAATAAAGGAAAGCCGAGATTGAAAAAAACGGTTCAATGCCTTCTTCGTTCTCTAGCAGTATCAAAATAATACCCCCACCTACGGCAAATACCCAAAACCCATATTTACGAATTAGCCCACTGTTTTTCTTTACTATTGAAATCATACCCAATAATAACCAAGTAAAATGCAATACACAAAGAAGTTGACAAACAGCCTTTAATTTGGCCTTAACTTCCAAATAATTGTGATCAACCCACTTTATATTGTCCTGAAATTTTTGTGTACCAGCTGAAAGGTAGTTAATCACAAATATTTGGGAGGTATTCAATACCATATATTGGGAAAAGGATTAAAATCGACAGAGCGCTCCCCAGTCAGAAAAACTTTTGCCACAGGAAGGGGTTTTTTATGGAATGATAACTCCTCATTTTTCAGAGCTGGAATTTGCCGGCTTGAATTTGGAAGCCCCAGAACTTATTTGTTTTCACTTTTCAACTAGCTGGAATTATATCAATATAACATGAGGGCAATTTATTGGTTTTTTTTTAATATTTTTTTGAACATTCTAATCCCATACATTTCCTAAATATGAGGGATAACCGAGATCCCAAATTATAATACTTATATATTTTCATGAGATAATAATGTAGTATTGATCTAGGGTTCTTTAGCATGTTTAGGTATTCCCAAAGTTGGTGGAATTTTTACAGTTATTAGTTGAAAAAAATTTCATAAAACTTGAATCCTCATCAATTTCATAGTAAACATTTTTTTTACAAAAAACAGAACTATGAAAAATCTACTTATTAAATTATCATGTCTTTTGCTATCTTTTTGTCTTTCATGTGAATATGCAGAGGAAGATTCACAGACAAACCCCAATGAATCCGGGAAGGTTACATCTAATAATATTTTAGACAATCCTCCAAATATTTTGTTGATTATCGCAGATGATATGGGATTAGATGCCAGTCCCGGTTATGCAACTGGCTCTAATAAACCGAATATGCCTGTTCTGGAATCATTGTATGCTGATGGTTTAACTTTCGATAATTTATGGTCGAATCCGATGTGTGCTCCAACCCGGGCGACAATTTTAACGGGTAAATATGGTTACCAAACAGGTGTATTAGGTGTGCGTATTAATGAAAAGATTGATTTGTCCGAAACTTCCTTACAGACTCACATCAACAGCAGTGGACTGGTAAATTACAGTAACGCAATTATAGGGAAATGGCATCTTTCCGGTATAACAGATGCTGGAACTAACGACCCCAATATTATGGGGATTGAGCATTATTCGGGTCTCATCGCCGGCGCTCTTACAGATTACTGGAACTGGGAGCTCACCACTAATGGTATTGTAACTACCTCAACCGAATATGCCACTACGGCATTTACCGATATGGCAATTGACTGGATTCAAAATCAGAATCAGCCTTGGTTCCTTTGGTTAGCCCATACAGCTCCGCATACTCCATTTCATCTGCCTCCTCAAGAGTTACACGATAGGGATTACCTTTCAGGGGACCCAGCAGATATTAGTGCAAATCCTGAACCCTATTTCTTTGCTATGTTGGAAGCTATGGATAGTGAAATCGGAAGGCTTTTAGATTCCATGACTAAGGAAGAAAGGGCCAATACCCTGATTATATTTATTGGAGATAATGGAACAGATAGGGAAGTTATCCAGTCTCCCTATTCTCGGTCCCAAGCAAAAATGTCCTTATACCAAGGAGGTATTCATGTTCCAATGGTAGTGTCTGGCTATGGAGTGGACCGTAAAGGTGAACGAGAAGAAGCCTTAATTAACACCACTGATTTATTTGCAACGATTGCTGACATTGCAGGTACCGGGACAACCGAAATCCACCATAGCAGAAGCTTTAAAAGCCTACTTTCAGATACCAATTCTGAGAAAAGGACTTATGTTTATGCTGAAATATCAGAGGTAAATGTTTCAGGGTGGACCATTCGAAATGACCAATATAAACTAATAGAATACGCCGATGGAAATGAGGAATTTTACAACTTGGAAAACGACCCTTACGAAGGAGATAACCTGTTAAATGGCAACCTAAGTGAGGAAGAG
>NZ_SMMB01000351.1 GCF_009711365.1 Xanthovirga aplysinae
ATAGTACATTTTCCAATACTGGAACTCGGACCAAATCTGAGAATTTAGAGGAAACAAATCAGATAAATGAAGTCAAGAATGACCTTTTCTCTATACTAACGGAAACTGAGTTTGAACACAAACTCAATTCTAAAAAAGATTTGGTGAAAATAGAAGTGGAATATGAGTTTGAAGCTAAAGAGAAATCAGAAATGTTTTTGGAATCATCCTCGACGAAGAATAATTTTAATTCAGACTCTTTTGATAGATTATTATCTAATAAACTTAAACTGAGGTCTCGATATGATAAGGCGCTCAAAAATGACGGTTACCTCACTATTGGGTATCAATTTGATTTAAACACCATAGATCAGAATCAGGCTTTTTCAGATAACCTCAATTTCACTTCTGCTGTAAACAATATTATGTTTACGCAATTTGATAATACTGCATTCGCTGACTATTTCAATGAATTTGGTAGTATATCTTACAATATAGGGCTGAGACTTGTAAATACTGAACGTAAATTGAATAATGAGGACACCAATGAATCATCTGGTAAAAATTTTTTGAATTTGTTACCTCAAATAGGTTTAGAATATGAATATGGAGAGGGGAACGAAATAAGTCTTAATTATTTCAGTCTCTTAAGACAACCTCGTTTAACCTTTCTGAACAATTTTAACTCCAGTCTAGACTTACAAAGAATAAGTGTAGGTAATCCTGACTTAAAACCCCAGTCAACACAATATATAGAATTAGAATTCCTTAATGAATTTGAAAACTCTTCTCTCAGTACAACACTATACACTAATTTCGTAAAAGATATAATACAATACTCTTCAGTTTTTGACTCTGAAAATGACATCACTATTACCAGGCCAGAAAATATTGGAAGAGCAACTACTTTTGGAATTGACTTCTCTTATAGCTTAAACTTTCCGAAGTGGCTAAAGACAATAGTCAAATTAAATGGAAGATATGGAGCCATTTCAAAAGAAGATATTGACAATAACGGTTTTTATAGCGTGAAAAGTTCTATCATAAATATTATTCGACTTAAATCTTACAAACTTGAATGTAGTTGGTTTTTTAATCCTAAAAGTAAAGTCAATTTCCAAACCTTTCAAAAGTCAAATCAGTACTTCAAATTTGGGGTAAGCAGAAGGGTATTTAAAAATAAAGGTAATTTAGTGCTGTCTGTTTTAGATCCATTTAATTCGGCTAGAATAATTCAAAATATTGAGGGG
>NZ_SMMB01000778.1 GCF_009711365.1 Xanthovirga aplysinae
ATCAACACCTTTTCCTCATTTCTATTCTCATCAAAAACACCAATGTATTTATTTCCAGAATTAAAATGTAATCGACAAATAGGCTTCCTATTGTTGTCATCCAGCAAAACTCCAAAATAGCTTTTTGTGTCTCTATGGAATACTCTATCCAAGTCAATTTTTCTTCTAATTATAGCCTGTATAATTCTATACCCCTCCAGTTCTTCCTCTGTAGTAATGATGCCGTTATTGTCGGCTTTTTCCTCAATAGCCTTTTCTTCTGTTTCCTGAATTTCCTTTTGGGTTTCTTCTGCTTCGGTGTCCAAAGCAGATTTGAGCCTATCGCTTATCATTTCACTAAGTAACTGCTTTGCGGATTTCTGAACCAATACTGTAAATTGTTCTTGTATTTTCTTAGTCACTATACCGTTATAGGCTCTTTTTGCAAAATATTTAACAAAGTCTTCTGAAGGCTCTTTTAATTCTGTAGCAAGTAAATCTTTAATTAGTTTTGAATATTTTAAATCACTAGCAGTGCTAACAATTTCCTCTACATCAAAATGATCTTTCTTGAATTTCTTTAACTCAGTGGCTACATTTTCATTAAGCTTCTCGAAGGAGAATTCAAAAAATGGCTTTTCATCCATCTTATTTTGCTCTTCGAGATCTGAATAGAATTTATAGGAAATTCCATTGGTAATGATCCCAAACCTAGCGGAAGTAGTGTGAAAATACCTGTGTAATTGGGAAGTATGAGAATCAATTTTTTCCTGCCAATGTTTACATTCAATTATTATTGCTGGTTCTCCTTCTTTGCAAATACAATAGTCAACTTTTTCACCTTTTTTTGTACCAATATCAGCTGTAAATTCCGGCACAACTTCAAGAGGGTTAAATACATCGTAACCTAATGCTTGTATAAAGGGCATTACAAAGGCATTTTTAGTGGCTTCTTCCGTGGTTACTAAGTTCTTTGACTTAACAATCCTGTCACTTATTTCTTGTAGTTTTTCAATAAGATCCATTCTATAATTTTTAGTTTTTAAATAATAACTTATAAAATTTGGTGTTATTTTCTGATTTTTAATTACAAAATAACTAATTAAGCATAATATTCAAAAAATGAGATTTTATTGAAATAAGAAAAGCTCACTTTTTTATAAGTGAGCTTCTATCCAAGAGCTATTTTTGTTTTCATTTATACTCTTCTTCTAGTCTACTATAAATTATTTCCTTATCATCATTTTTTAATTGAGCTCCATTATCACTAGCTCTAAGAGTATTAAGGTTTGTCCTTTTCTCTCTTTTCCAATTCTTCTTTTCCTTCCAAGCCTTCCTTAGCATAACTGATAACACACCAGAAACTAAAATCAACCCAATCGAAAGCGCCCAAATTAAGTTGAGGGATGTTTTCTCACTTTTTTCGAGCTTCGCTGTTTTTTCTTTTTCAACTTTTAATTGTTTTTCCCTAAGATCCCTTTCGGCTCTATGAAATTCCACTTTATTTTTTTCCAGTTTTTCTCTTGTTTGGGATTCTAAGGTGGAATACTTATCCAGTTTGTCAAAATCTTTAGTTATTCGACTTAGTTCCTTTAATTTGGTGGCTGATTCAAGTAAAGGAATCTGAGCATTTATTAAATTACTGATTTCAAAGCCTTTATTTAAATGTTCTTCAGCCTTTTGATAATTGCCTTTTCCCATGTACGCAATAGCAATATTATTATGGGCATTTGCTAGAAGAAATTGTCTATTAGGATGTTGAATTGTATCACTAATACTAAAAGCCTGTTTAGTTAAATTAATTACACTATTATAGTCTTTTTCTTTAAGCGCAAGAAATCCTAAGTTCATTAAGGCAGACAATAAATCTGGCCCTGAATTTATTTTTAACGCTTCACTTTTAAGATTCTCCAAATTCACTCTCGCCTTTTCATATTCTTTTTCATTGATATAAACCAGAGCTAATTCAGGAATAGAAATTAAATGTCTGGGATAGAGTAATTTATTTTTATTTAAATAATGTTTTGCTTTGGATTGGTTTCCCGCTAATCTTTGGGTCCAACCTAGATTGTGTAAAATATAAGGCTCAATGCTTTTCTCTTTATTCAAATCATAGGCGTCTAAAAAACATTCCAAGCTTTTATCGTATTCACCAAATCGATTGCTAAGTCCTCCTTTGATTATCAAAGCTCTAACCTTATATCCAGCTTCAGCATTTGGATTTTCTAAAATCTTTGAACAAAGCTCAATAGCTGTTAAAGGATCTGAGTCAATAGCTAAATACGCCTGTTTGTATAGCTCCCTATCTGTATTTGGCTGTGAAGAAACCGACAGGCTTATTAGTAAGCCCGTCATAAAAACTATAAAAATTCTACTCATTTCCCTCTTCAGTAAATAGATCATTAATCCAATCAGCTGCTATTTCCAACCAACTCTTATCCTCAGAAGTATCTACTTCATTAGTTTTCTGAACTGCTTCCACAGAACTCATCTTTGCAGTTTGTGTCGGTGGTGGAAAACTTCCTCCTGTCCCCCCTGAATCTTCATCCCTTCCCGCAACCTGGGCGTTAGCTCCCAGGACAAACATTCCCAAAAGTGCTATTACTAAAAAAATCCTCTTCTTCATGATTTAATGTTTCGTTATTCCCGTCTAAAAGTAATCACATCTAAGGTAGATAATTATTTTCTAATTTTCAATTGCGGGTGACTGTATTTTATTCAAAAATATAAGGTAAAAACACCCGATATAATTAATATAAAGGGCTTTATATTGAATAATACAAGATTGTGAGTATCTTAGGGTGTATCCAAACCTCTATTAATGTGAGTATGTCACATTAAAACAGTGTTTCATTAATTTATTTTGGAAATATATTATTTAAAAACTGTGATAAGTGGATGTTTTTCGGGGTTAATTGGCGGGTGCCAGAAGGAGAAACGCAAAAACCTATTCCAATCGCAAAATAATGGGAACTTGGGATTGTGAAATCTTCACATAAAAAAGCCATAGGTTTTGATCCGTGGCTTAATAAAAAAGGGCTATAATAAGCCCTTTTATTCCCAAATAATTACATCGTTTTTCATTTCTTTATTTTTTCTGATATTCTATTTCCCTATTGGAATCATATAGCCTGCCGTAATAGCTATACCACTATTGTAGAATCCAGACCAACCTTTTGGCTCTTCATACCTAAATTGAGCATTATCATTGAAATCCGCGCCATATCGGACATCAAAAACCACTTTACCCTCACCTGCTTGCAATTCAGCTCCTATTCCAAAACTGACACCAAAGTCGAACCGGTTGTCAGCATCTTTATCAAAATCTCCTAATTCTCTTTCTTTTTCTCCGTCAATTGTCACAATACTATAGACATTTGTTGCGTAGCCGAAGGAAGGACCTGCAATAGCATAACCAGAAAGCTTTTCATTTCCAATTTTACCTTTCAGTAATATCGGCAACTCCAAATAATTTTGAAAGGCTCGGATTTTTAATACTTCATTTAAACTGGCGGCTGTCCCTTTTGAAATATAATGTAACTCCGGTTGTAGAGCAAAGTTTTGGCTAAAACTCACTTCAATAGGGATCGCAAAATCAAAGCCTGTTGTATAATCCTGCATTCCTCCTATTTGTTTGCCTTGCAATTTAGTGATATTAGCTCCTGCTCGAAGTCCCATTGATACTTTTGCAGGACTTTGAGCAAAACTGCTGCTCACTGAAAAAATAATAAGAATTATGATAGAAAGTATTAGTTTTTTCATTGATTTTAAAATTTAAATGAATTAGTTTGTTATGGTTATAAGTTGAAACAATGTAAATAATTGAGATGATTTTTTCCTTTAAAAGACTACCTTAAACTTATAAAGCCGTCGAATATAGAAAAAAGCATACTATTATATATTTATTTGCATCTATTTTTTT
>NZ_SMMB01000891.1 GCF_009711365.1 Xanthovirga aplysinae
AGCTTTCCAAAGTGAATAAAAACAAGGTCATAAATGATCCTGTGTATGGATTTGTAACGGTATACAGTGACCTTATATTCGATATTATTGAGCATCCCTTCTTCCAACGACTTCGGCGAATTAGTCAACTGGGACTTACAAGCTTGATATACCCGGGAGCTTTACATACCCGATTTCATCATGCATTGGGCGCTATGCATTTAATGAGTATTACGCTGGATAATCTTCGAAATAAGGGGAATGAAATTTCCGATGAAGAGTATGAAGGAGCCCTTTTGGCTATTCTTTTACATGATATTGGGCATGGACCTTTTTCTCATGCATTGGAGGATTTCATACTGCCTGGTTTTCATCATGAAAAGCTATCCCTTCTATTAATGGAGTATTTTAATAAAGTTTTTGATGGAGCTCTTGATCGCGCCATTCAAATTTTTAGAGGGACTTATGAGCGGCGTTTTTTTCACCAATTGGTTTCCAGTCAGTTGGATATTGACCGGTTGGATTATTTGATGCGTGATAGTTTTTTTACCGGTGTATCGGAAGGAACTATTGGAGCTGATCGTATCATAAAGATGCTCGACGTTTATCAAGATCAAATCGTAGTAGAAGAGAAAGGTATTTATAGTATTGAAAACTTGTTGAGTGCCAGAAGATTAATGTATTGGCAGGTTTATTTGCACAAGGCTACGGTTAGTTCCGAGAAAATGCTTGTTCAGCTTATTCTAAGAGTAAGGGATTTGCTAAAAAAAGGTATGGATGTATGGGCTTCTCCAGCTTTAAAACTTTTTTTAACGGAAATGCCCAGTCCTGATCAACTTAAAGAGAATGAGAGATATTTGAAAACTTTTGCTGCTTTGGACGATTTTGATATATGGGGGGCGTTGAAAGTTTGGGTGGACCATCGGGACCCCATACTTTCAAAAATAAGCCAGATGTTACTAAACCGTAAACTTTTCAAAGTATTGTTAAGTAATGAGAAGTTTTCAATAAACCAAATCGAGGAAGTAAAGGAAAGAGTTAAACAAACTTTGGGATTAAAAAATGAGGAAGTGAAGTACTTTGTTTCTCATGGGGCCATAAGTAATGCAGCTTATATCGCAAAAGGCCAAAATATTAACATCTTAACAAAAAATGGGCAATTGGTAGATATTGCCCTTGCATCAGATTTACCCAATATAAAGGCGATGAGCAAAATTGTGAAAAAATATTACCTATGCTGGCCCAAAAATGTATCTTTGTGACAATTTTAAGGTTTGTTCATGGAATTTAAGGTTTTACAAATAGCCCAACTAATTGATGGGGAAGTGGAAGGTGACCAGGAGGCGGTCATTAAAAATGTGGGAAAGATTGAAGATGCTCAAGAGGGTGATATTTCTTTCCTGGCAAATCCAAAGTATGAAAATTATATATATAACACCAATGCTACTGCAGTAATTGTTCGAAAAGACTTCATACCCACGAAGAGTATTTCAACAATTTTAATTAAGGTTGATGATCCGTACACAGGTTTTTCCAGTCTTTTAGAGCAATATGAAAAGATGATGGTTTCTCATAAGAGTGGAGTGGAATCTCCTTCCTTTTTAGGGGAAAACTCATCTCATGGGGAAGGTATTTACCGAGGAGCATTTTCCTATATTGGAAAAAATGTTGAAATTGGTAAAGACGTTAAAATATATCCAAACGTTTATATTGGGGATAATACTGTTATTGGAGATCATACTATTTTGTATGCCGGAGTGAAGGTGTATGCAAATTCAAAAATTGGAAGTCACTGTGTATTGCAGGCCGGAGCCGTAATAGGAAGTGATGGTTTTGGGTTTGCTCCCCAGCCTGATGGAAGCTATAAACGTATTCCGCAATTAGGTAATGTAATTTTGGACGATTTTGTAGATGTTGGAGCAAATACTACTGTTGATTGTGCAACCATGGGTTCAACTGTGATCCATAAGGGTGCAAAAATAGATAATTTGGTTCAGGTGGCTCATAATGTAGAAATTGGCAAAAACACTGTTATTGCATCTCAAACTGGCATTTCTGGTTCCACAAAAATAGGAAATGAGTGTGTTATTGGAGGACAGGTTGGGATTGTGGGACACATTGAAATAGGAAACGGAGTACAAATTGGTGCCCAAAGTGGAGTGGGAAGATCCATGAAAGATAATGCTAAGATAATTGGCTCCCCAGCAATGGATAAAACCAAATATGGGAGGATTATTGCGGTTTTTCGTAATTTGCCGGAACTTAGAAGCAGAGTTTATCAACTGGAAAAAAAATCTTAACTTTGGCGCCTGATTTTGATATAAGATATGAATACAAAACAACACACTATTAAAAAGTCTGTAACGGTTTCAGGTGTAGGGTTGCATACTGGGGCACCTACAACCATGACTTTTTTGCCTGCAAGACCGGGCCATGGCTTTAAGTTTCAACGGATTGATCTTGAAAATCATCCTGTAGTAAATGCAGATGTGGATAATGTGGTAGACCTTTCCCGAGGAACTACCATTGAACAGGAAGGTGCTCGCATTTTTACTGTAGAGCATGTTTTGGCTGCGTTGGTTGGTCTTGAAATCGATAATGTTTTGATTCAATTGGATGGTCCCGAACCGCCAGTTATGGATGGTAGTTCGATTCAATACATTGAGGCCTTAGAATCAGCTGGAGTTGAAGAACAAAATGCCTTAAGAGAGGTGTTTGAATTACCTAAAGAGATTTCCCATAAGGAGCCATCTAGAAAGGTGGAAATGGCAGCACTTCCATTAAATGATTACCGAGTTTCGGTTATGGTAGATTTCAATTCTACGGTATTGGGAAGTCAGCATGCTACCTTAAACAATGTTAGGGATTTTAAATCTAAAATTGCTTCAGCCCGGACATTTTGCTTTTTGCATGAACTCGAGATGCTTTATAAGCAAGGATTGATAAAGGGAGGAGACCTGGACAATGCAGTGGTAATCGTTGACCGATTGGTCGAAGAGAATGAGTTGGACTATTTGGCTGAACTTTTTAATAAACCAAAAGTTGAAGTAAAGAAAGAGGGTACTTTAAACAATGTAGAGTTAAGGTACGACAATGAACCGGCCCGTCATAAATTACTGGATGTGGTTGGAGATTTGGCACTAGTAGGTCGTCCTTTAAAGGCACAAATATTAGCGGCAAGGCCTGGTCATGCAGCCAATATTGAGTTGGCTAAAAAACTCAAAAAATTGATGAAGACTGCTTCTAAGCATGCTGTGCCTTATTACGATCCTAGCATGCCACCATTGATGGATGTGAATAAAATCACTAAGACATTACCACATCGGTATCCATTTGCCTTAATAGATAAGATATTCCATTTGGATGATTCGGTGGTGACTGGAGTGAAGAATGTAACTATTAATGAACCTTTCTTTCAAGGGCATTTTCCTGGTAATCCTGTAATGCCTGGTGTGCTAATTGTGGAAGCAATGGCTCAATGTGGCGGGATTTTAGTATTGGCTACTGTGCCAGATCCGGAAAATTATTGGACTTATTTCTTGAGCATCTCTGATTGTAAGTTTCGTAAAATGGTATTTCCTGGTGATACTATTATTTTCAAATGTGAATTGGTGGCTCCAATTAAACGTGGAATTGCCAAAATGCGCGGGCAAGCCTTTGTTGGCAAGAATCTTGCGTGTGAAGCCACCATGATTGCCAGTATTGTACGAAAAGATAAAAAGTAAATGAACCAACCATTAGCGTACGCTCATCCAGAGGCAAAAATTGCCTCAAATGTTGTTATAGAGCCATTTGCCACCATACATAAAAATGTAGAGATTGGAGAAGGTACTTGGATTGGATCCAATGTTACCATTATGGAAGGGGCTAGAATTGGAAAAAATTGCAAGATATTTCCAGGTGCTGTCATTTCGGCCGTACCTCAAGATATGAAATTTGCCGGAGAAGAAAGTTTGGTGGTCATTGGGAATAATACGGTAATTAGAGAGTGTGTCACATTAAACAGAGGTACGAAAGAGAGAGGAGAAACCACGATCGGATCGAATTGTTTGTTGATGGCTTACGTACATATTGCCCATGATTGCATTATTAATGACAGGGTGGTGTTATCCAATGCTGTTCAGGTAGGAGGTCATGTGGAGATAGGTGCACATGCCATTTTAGGAGGAACAAGTGCCGTTCACCAGTTCTGTAAAGTGGGTGCTCATACGATGTTGCAGGGTGGTTCTTTAGTGACTAAAGATGTTCCCCCATATGTTACTGCTGGAAGATTTCCTTTAAGTTATGCAGGTGTTAATTCCATTGGCCTTCGTAGAAGAGGTTTTTCAAATGAAAAAATTAATGAAATCCAGGAGATATATCGCCATATTTATTTAAAAGGATTAAATAATAATCAAGCTTTAGATATCATTCAGTTGGAGATGAATCCTTCCAAAGAGCGGGACGAAATCATTCATTTTGTCAGTAGTTCTAGTAGAGGAATCATCAAGGGAATTGCACATTAATAAAATGGTGGAAATTGAATTAAAAGGTTTGGGGAAAAGATTCAGTCGGGATTGGATTTTTAAAGACCTGGACCTTTTTTTAAAGCATGATCAATCTTGGGCCGTTACGGGGCCAAATGGAAGTGGAAAGTCTACTTTATTGCAAGTGATTTCGGGTTATGCTCCACCCACTCATGGAAAAATTAATTATTTCGATTCTAATCAGAATGAAATAAATCCTGCAGAATTTTACCAACAGATCAGTATCGCGACTCCTTATTTGGAGCTTGTTGAAGAGTTTACCTTGAAGGAGTTGCTTCATTTTCATTTTCATTTTAAGAAAATGAAAAGTGGCCTTAAAATTACGGATTTAATCCACATCATGTACTTGGATAAGGCTATCCACAAACAAATCAAATATTTTTCTAGTGGGATGAAACAACGTTTAAAGCTAGGCTTGGCTTTTTTCTCAACCTCTTCTGTTTTATTTCTTGATGAACCCACTACAAATCTTGATTTTAAAGGAATAGATTGGTATCAGGAAAATTTGGAAAAAGTTTTGAATGGACGCCTGGTAATCATTTGCTCCAACCAACCTACTGAATATGAGCAATGTAATCATTTAATTGATATACTTAATTATAAACCTGCGCAAGGTTAAAGGACCCCCTCTTTATT
>NZ_SMMB01000420.1 GCF_009711365.1 Xanthovirga aplysinae
GTAATGACAATAATGTCATCAATTAAAATTAATTTTACCTCCCTTAGCTAAAAATAGAGAATATTAAGTAGCAAGGCCTCCAATGGGGCTTTGCAACTTTGAGTTATGCAAATTGAGCTTTTAACCCTCCTTTTGGCATTCCCTCATTTATTACCTTCTATTGACCACTAACTTTCACCTTTCACCCCCTGGAAAATTTTAAAAAAATGAAAAAAGTTATCTTAACTATCCTGGCCATTTATGGTGTAGTACACTTAGGTATGGCCCAAGGGAATGACCACAACAACCAAAATGCAGTGGGTTCCCAGAACGGGGGACATGATGTCCTCGAAAATAACCAAATAAATGGACAAAATAACGACCATAATAAGCAGTCTGTTCTTTTTAGACAGAATGGTAGTGAATCTCCTCATGATATTCTAGAAAACAACTTGATCAATGGCGATCGTAATGATCGGAATCAACAATCTGTGCGGGCCCGACAAGATGGGGATGAAAATGAAATCGACGATAATAACGAGATTGAGGGAAATAACAATGATTGGAACAGACAAAAGTTAAGAGCCCGACAAGACGGAGAGGAACTTGAAATCGATTTTACTAATAATATAGATGGCAACAGAAATGATGGAAACAGCCAAATAATTGAAGTTGATCAGAATGGGGAGGCCCACGATATTGAAGAAGTAAATCTAATAGATGGCAACAACAATGATTACAACCGTCAAGAAATCTGGTCTAAGCAGGAGGGCGATAATAACGATATTGATGAGGAAGTTAATGAAATAGATGGCGACAGAAATGATTGGAATACGCAAGAGGTTTGGTCCCACCAGGCAGGGGAGGGACATGATCTAGAGGAAATTAATACCATTAACGGTGACAATAATGACGATAACAGTCAAAAGATTTGGATTGATCAAGCTGGAGAAGATAATGGTTTGGATAATATTAACGAGATCGATGGTGATAGAAATGATTGGAACAGCCAAGAAGCTTGGATTGAGCAAGATGGGGAGGAAAATGATATAGACGGTAACAAGATTGAGGGCAATAACAATGATGATAATAGCCAAAAAATTTGGGGCAATCAGGATGGGAATGATAATGATGTTAATGATTTTAATGTGATTGATGGCAATAACAATAATTGGAACAACCAAGAAGCTACGGGTATTCAGGAGGATGATGAGCAAAGCCTTGAAAACATTAACAATATTAATGGCGACAGAAATGATTGGAATACCCAAAAAGCTTGGGCAAAACAAGCAGGAATTGAAGAAAATCTCATTGAGAATGTCAATCAAATTAACGGTAATAATAATGATGGCAATATACAGGATTTTGATGCCCATCAAGATGGGGATGATCATACAATCGATGGGGTGAACTTAATAGATGGTAACAGAAACGATGAAAACACCCAAAAGGCTTGGATGGAACAGGAGGAAGAAAGTAATATCATTCGGGATATCAATACAATTGAAGGGAATAATAACAATTGGAATGTACAGGAT
>NZ_SMMB01000608.1 GCF_009711365.1 Xanthovirga aplysinae
TAGCTGAGTTTAATTATTGTCAGTCAATACCTCAAATTGACAAATTGATAGCCTTCTTCAGGCTACTAACTATTGTCCTAAACAGTCCTTAAATGCCTCCTTCAAAGCCTTTAATTTCTAAACAGGCCTTAATTTACCTGGCATTACTTCCCATTATACCCGCTTTCATAATTTTTGCCATTAATCATTCCGCTAAAGTAGAAATGGGAGATGATTTTTCGGTCTTTTGGCAGGCTGGACATGATTTCTTTCATCAAAATCCCATTGTCCTTTTTTACCCCCCTTTTGCAGCCTTTGTTTTTCAAGCATTTGCCTTAGTCCCATTAAAGGTAGCGGCCTTCTTTTTTACATTGCTCAATGGATTTTTACTAATTGTAAGCCTTCACCTGCTAATGACAATTGGAAAAGTTATGGGTATCAAAAAAAGGCAAATTAACATTGCAGTTGGTTTAAGCACATTAGCGGCCTTTCAATTTATCTGGAATAACCTGGCCATGGTCCAGGTGAACTTTCTGGTTTTCTTTATATGTGTCTGTGGGGTCTATTTCTTAAGCAAAAAAAAACCCCATTGGGCCGTAGTTTATTTCATCATGGCCACCTTCATAAAACTAACACCCATCTTTTTAGCTCTTTTTGTTCCCCTTTTTTACCGTACCAAAAAAGTTTGGATAATGGCCACTCTTTGTACACTTTTTTGCCTTTCAATTCCTCTCCTTTTTCGAGGTTTAGAAAGAGGAATGAATGACTACTATTATTATTACAACCTCTTTATAGAGGGATATATGGATGGGCAATTGATTGTAAAAAACACCAATCATAATCTGAAATCATTCCTGATGAAAATTTTTTACCCAGAATCTAATAGTCAAATTGTATTCTCCAAAGATTTCAAAACCCTATTCACCCTCGCCAATCTTGGCTTGTTCATCATGGCATTAGTATTGGTTGGCAATGGATTGGCCCAGCACAAGCAAAAAATAAAAGTTAGCTTGGCCAATTTAGGAGCGCTTTTTATTTTCTCTCATTTGGCCTCAGGTATTACCTGGTCTGCTCATTTGGTATCTGCCATGTTTTTCTTTATGCCACTTTTCCTATTCAACTTTCAATTGCTCCGTGGTTTTCATAAAACAATCCATCTTTTCCTCATGGGAATTGCCCTGTTTATTGGAATTGAAGGGAGCGATACAACTGGTAAAACCTTATATGAGTTCATTCGACGCTATGACATTTTTGTCCTTTTCCCACTAATACTATTTTTTTACTATTCCTATCTGCTACATTCAGGAAAAGAAAAATATTTATACTCTTTAGAAAAAGAAAAACCTATTGCTGTAGAATAATATTAGCTTTAATAATAATCCAATCATGCAAATGTCTTAAAGACTAAAACCTTGATTTATAACTTGCTTTTTGCTACAAAAGCTATTTAGGCACTTTCACTTTTCACAAGTTATTCTATTATTTTAATGTCCCGATATAAATATATTTTTCACTTTGAAGTCAAAGACCAGGCACCCCTTTTCATTACAAACCCTCTCCTTCCATTATCAATTCACCTAATTGCCTTTATATATCTTTCAGCAGACTTCAGTACCCTCCCCCTGGCATCTTTTTGAATCACTGCATCAAACCAGGCCGCATACAAGTTTTCAAACTCATAATCTCCTAACCTCCGGATCAGTGTTTTAATTTTTTCAGTCGACAAAGGAATTAGATTAGGATAACTATACATAAAGCTGGCCCATTGCCTATCAGCCACGACATAAATTGTATCCCCTGTTAATAAACTTCCCTTCCCGTTAGCCCCCTCTTTCCAATGCAATACAGCACTTCCCTCAAAGTGCCCTCCCAAACGTAACAGCACCACATTGCTATTAAGTTTTAACTCATTTCCGGACCAAAAAACAATTTTCTCATTGGGCCGCATTACCCATTGTCGGTCCGCTTCATGAAGGTAAATAGGACAATCAAATACATGAGCCCACTCCACCATGCTACTGTAAAAATGTGGATGAGAAATAGCAATTGCATTTAATCCACCCAAGCTTTTTACCTTTTCAATAGTTTCTTCATCCATAAAGGGGATACAATCCCACAAAACATTTCCTTTTTGGGTTTGTATCAGCAGAGCTCTTTGTCCAATGGCAAAAGATGGCGAAATTCCTATCCCTATTAAGCCGGGTGCTTCCTGCTTCCAAAGGTTATTATAGCCTTCTTGCTTTAATCGTTTCAAAGTAATCCAGCTTTGGCCATTTAACCCCACATACTGTCGCTCATCCCTGCAAATAGGGCATGAATCAGGGGAATAAGAGGATTCCTTAAATTGTGTCCCGCAGGTTTTACATATATAGTTATTCATAGGACTTGAAGGTTTTGATTTCCAATGGTTTTGATTGGTAGCAAGGTGAAGAAAAACATTGAATCCATCAAATAGATAGATTTGATAAAACAATAGAGTTTATCTATTAAAATTTTTATATCAAGTGCACTTAAATAGGCTGGAAAAAGAAAGTTGAACGCTAGTATTCCTTTCAAAGAGAATTTATTAAACAGGCCGAAAGGACTCCCATAGCCACTTTTTCATTTCAGTAAATAAGGCTTTACCTCCATCGAAAATTTTTAAAAAAGACCACTAGAATACAAACTCAAATGTGAAGGGTATCACCAACAAGTTTTGATTAGTGAAAA
>NZ_SMMB01000203.1 GCF_009711365.1 Xanthovirga aplysinae
CACCGATGGGCAAGGGAATTATTCGGTCAGACTTGAAGAAGGCTGGAGCGGGACAATAAGCCCTCAAAAAGAAGGGTATAGTTTTTCTCCTTCTTCCATGGATATAAACAATATTCAGCAAAACCTTACCGGACAAGATTTTACAGCCGCTCAGATAACTACTGAACCGGTTACATACACCCTTTCCGGACAGGTAGTCGATACTGAAGGAAGTCCACTGGAACAGGTAACTTTAACTGGGCTACTGGGAAACATATCCACCGATGCACAAGGGAATTATTCGGTCAGACTTGCTGAAAACTGGAGTGGTACGATCAGTCCTCAAAAAGAAGGATATAGTTTTTCACCTAATTCCATTGATGTCAACAAGCTACAGCAAGACCTTAGTGGACAAAACTTTACTGCTACCCTTACAACTACAGAGCCCGTTACCTTCACCCTTTCTGGACAGGTGGTCAATACGGAAGGATATCCGCTGGGACAAGTAGCCTTATCAGGTCTTCCGGAAAATACATTCACTGATGGGTATGGGAATTATTCAGTCAGCCTGCCGGAAAACTGGAGCGGCACGATTAACCCTCAAAAAGAGGGGTACAGTTTTTCGCCAGGCTCCATTGCAATTAGCAGTTTGCAGCAAGACCTTAGTGAGCAAATTTTTACGGCTACCATCCCTGAT
>NZ_SMMB01000296.1 GCF_009711365.1 Xanthovirga aplysinae
AGCTTTTTGGGTATTTCCATCGTTTCTGTTACCATTTATTAAGTTCACCCCATCGATTTCATTAGCATCCCCATCTTGGTCAATGGAAGCTGTTTGACTGTTCCAATCATTGTTATCTCCATCGATTAAGTTAACTTGCTCCACAACATTTTCATCATCCCCGGCTTGATCAATCCCAGCTTTCTGACTGTTGTCATCGTTGTTGTCCCCGCCAATTTGGTTAACATCGCTAACATTATGGCCCACCCCTTCCTGATGCGACCTAATCTCTTGCGTATTCCAGTTATTGTTGTTACCACCTATTACATTAATGTCCTCATCAAGGCCGTTATTTTCCCCCTTTTGATTAGCCCAAATTTTTTGAGTGTTTTCATCATTGTTGTTACCATCTATTAAATTCACTTCGTCAATATTATGATCATCCCCATCCTGATCAGCCTCAATTATTTGGCTGTTTTCATCATTTCGACTGCCCTCTATTTGATTACTATCAGCAATATCAAGATCTTCCCCCCCCTCCTGTCTGGCACTTAATCTTTGACTATTCCAATTATTGTTATTACCATTAATTATGTTCGAATCTGTGATATCAATTTCCTCATCCCCATCCTGTTTTGCTCTCAAAGATTGTTGGTTCTTATCATTTCGGTTGCCTGCTATAATATTGTTTTCTTCAATTAAATTATCATTACCACTTTGCCTAAAAAGAACTGACTGTTTATTATGGTCGTTATTATTTCCCGTTATTACGTTATTTTCGAGAACCTCAGTTCCTCCGTTCTGGGAACCTAAAGCATTTTGGTTGTTGTTGTCATTGCCTTGGGTCCAACCTAGGTGTGCTACACCGTAAAGGGCCAGGATAGTTAGGATTAGTTTCTTCATTTTCATTAAAAGTTTTGGCGAAGGTGAAAGGGGTTAATTAGTGTTCAATAGAAGGTAATAAATAAGGGATTGTCAAAAGGAGGGTGAAAAGTTCAAATAGCTTAACTCAAAGTAGCAAAGCCCCATTGGAGGCCTTGCTACTTA
>NZ_SMMB01000550.1 GCF_009711365.1 Xanthovirga aplysinae
CTTTAAGCCTTTGGATTTTAATTATTCCTCCTCAATTTTTTCCTTCCAACTTCTTTTCCATGAATTTTTGACTACCCATGCATGAGCTGATGCTTCCTTTATTTACAGTTTTTTCAACTTTTTTTGAAAGACCTTTTTTCTAGCTCAAAGCCCCATAAAAACACAAAAAAAGACAAAAGAAAGTATAAAGAAAGCTTTCCAATACTTTCCAAATCATTCCTGGCCCTTTCCCTACATTTCCAACAGTTCAAACCTAAAATCATACAATATGAATGCATCAGAATTGATCACCCGTCAGGATTTGTTCAAATTCAAAACTGATCTGTTAAAAGAGTTCAAGGAGCTTATTGGAGCTAATAAATCAGCCTTGCATCAAAAAAAATGGCTCAAGTCTTCCGAGGTCCGAAAGCTTTTAAACATTAGCCCGGGCACCCTTCAAAACCTACGGATTACTGGCGTTCTTCCCTACACTAAAATGGGGCAAACCCTCTACTATGCTTATGAGGATATTTTGCAAATCCTGGAAAAAAACAAGGTTTCAGAAGAAGATTGATAGTAGTCATTTTTCTCACTTCCTGATGGTTTAAGAAGTTCTGCTCTTAGCCATCAGGTCACCCTCACCCAAATAAGAAAACAATGCTCTTATGTCTCAAAACAATCCAAAGGACAATCATTTTTCAGATTTGCAGGAAGCCCTTCTTCGTCTTAGCCAACAAAAATCAAAGGAGCAGGAAGAAGAGGAACGTTTGTGGGAGGAAATTATGGGCAAGCGAAGGTATCATTGTCAAAAGCGCTTTCCCAGGCCCGTACCCTTGATCACACTAAGTTACAATGGACAGCAACATATAATTTCCACCAATGGAAACCTTACCATCTTCTCAGGTTACAAGAAAGTAGGAAAATCTGGACTTTTCTCAGCCTTGCTGGCTACCTGCTTGGGGCCATTCAAAGAAGTAGAAAGGGAATTTAACGGATTCAGGATTAAAAGGAACCTTAACCAATGGGCTCTAATTTATATTGACACGGAACAATCGGACTATGATTTCTACCATTTTAACCAACACAAAGTAAAAAGTCGATTACTACAGCAAGTTCTCCCAGATTGGTACCATGCCATTAACCTAAGACCCTATGCTCCAAACCAACGAATGAAAATGACAGAAATGATTATTACCCGATTACTATCCAAACACCAAGGTATTCACGCCATTTTCATTGATGGCATAGCAGATTTTTGTCATTCCGTTAATAACGAACAAGAAGCCAATGCTTTAGTCTCCTTTTTCGAACAAATGGCCATAAAAGCCGATTGTCCTTTGATAGCCACTATGCACCTGAACCCAGGCACAATAAAAATGCGAGGCCACCTGGGAAGTCAGTTAGAAAGAAAAGCTGAGTCCATCTTTTTGATGACCAAGGATAAAAATAAAGAGATCACCTACATAACTGAGGAGGCGTTAAGAAACGCAGGCGGAAAAGATTTCCCCCTCATCGAATTGGCTTTTGATCCCCAAAAAGGATGCCATCTCATAAAAGGTCTTATCCCCAAAAAACAGCCAAAACAACAATCTAAAAGTTTAAGAGCCAATCAATGGACAAAAAACGAGCACCAAGAATTGCTAGACACCATTTTTCAAAGCAAGAAAGAGCTCTCATACACCCAATTGCATGAAGCCATTCAAAGCACCTACAAAGTGTCAGACAAGCCTGCTAGACAAATCAAGAAACACCTTTTAGATCAGGGCTGGATCGTCACCAATGGCGCTGCTCCTCGAAGTTCCCACCTTCGATTCCTAAGACCTAAACGCCCAACCCAAGAAGAAGAATAATCATGGAAAACTCATCTACAGGTACAAACTACTGGTACGGCCTTTATTTATAAGGCCGTACCAGTAGTACCAGTAGTTGACTGGTACTGGTGGTAAAATCTACTGGTACAAATTTACCAGTAGATTTCAAGCCCTAGAGCCTCCAAACAAGGTTTTTAAATGGAGATACCCCATCTACTGGTAAAACAAAACTACCAGTAGATGAAACCACCACAATTAAAAGGAAAACTCACTCTTTTTAAAATAGTCTTTAACCTTGAAAACTACCAGAAATATTTATCTCCCCCTGTCAATTCAGATGGGAGGACGTCCACAGCAACGTGGACATCTTTTGGACCCTAGCAAAAGGATGATCTTTTTCCCTTGAAATAAAAAAATTCCTATACCACTAGAGGAGGGCCCGAAAATCTTGCGGGGTGTGGGAAGGCCAAGCGGGAGGAAGCTTAAGATTTTCTTGACCTTTTTGGTTCGTTTTTGTGTCAAGACAAA
>NZ_SMMB01000137.1 GCF_009711365.1 Xanthovirga aplysinae
TAATAGGACAATATTTTCAAAGTAACTTTAACCCCAAACCAGACCCCTATAACCTTACAAGGGATATTTCAATGCGGGTTCTTACTAAAGGCTCCGCTTTAATCCCTATTCCGGGCGCAGGTATTGTGATTCCAGCCTTTTTAAATGCACTTTTTCCCACACGATCCAATGGAACGGACGTTTGGGATGAGATTAAAGATAGGGTAGAACAGGTGGTCGACGATAAAATCGATGACTTTGCTTACTCTTTGATGCAGACCTATTTAATTAAAACTAGTAGTGATCTTCGTGATTTTCTAGATTCCTCCGATGAACTCAAAGCTACTAAATGGGCCATCGTGGATTCAGATATGAATGATTATAACAAATTTACACTTGATAATCATGAAATCGTTCTGCTTCCTCTATTTACTCAATTTGCAAATTTATATTTCAGTTTTTATAGAGAAACCATTT
>NZ_SMMB01000262.1 GCF_009711365.1 Xanthovirga aplysinae
CAATTGAATGTTATGCTCCACATTCCCTATTTCTTATGATTTAATAAAAAAAAGGAAGTCAAGAAATTAATTCTGATTTAGTAATCAAAAAGTTGGAGCTTATAATATACAGGTATAACCAACAAATGGCCCCTCAAAACTTTAAATATTTCAACCCTTGTTATCTTTTTTATAAAAAGGATACAGAACCTGTCCCATAAATTTCTTTGGAAACTCTTCCAGCTTACTAAAACCCAAGGGAATATCTCTCCCACTTTTTGGAATGTAATTGGTACGAAAAAGATAATCCCAAATACTTAAACTCATTCCAAAATTTACTCCATACCGTTTATTTTTTGGCAGCTCTTTTGCATGATGCCATATATGCATCTCTGGATTATTAAAAATATACTTTAGAGGCCCAAGGTTTAATCTAAAATTAGCGTGATTAAAATGGCCTATGGTTAAGGCAAATAAATGAACGATAAAGAAATCCTGAATTCCAAAACCAATCATTGCCAAGGGAATATATTCAATAAATCGATAAACCACCGTTTCCACCCAATGGAAACGAAGTTGGGCAGCAAAACCCATTTCCTCCACCGAATGATGAACCTTATGAAACTCCCAAAGAGCTGGTATTCTATGCAGCAAACGGTGAACATGAAAATGAATAAAATCTCTAATTAGAAAGAGGGATAATAATTGCCCCCAAACAGGCCAGCTCTGAATCTTTATGGCTACCAGATTGGAAATCCCAATAGCGGCCAAACCATCCTTAAATATTTCCACAAAAACATTAGAAAAGGCATTATAACCAATTAAGGAAAAGAGGAAAAAATTAAAAAACATATAAAACCCATCCTTCCAAAAATCCTTTCGGAACAAACCTTGTTTTTTTCGCCACGGAAAGAAAATTTCTAAC
>NZ_SMMB01000853.1 GCF_009711365.1 Xanthovirga aplysinae
TACTTAATCCCAATAAATTTAAAGAACATGAAGGCCATTTGTATTTGAATTTCAGTTCTGTGAAGTCGGGAAAGCAGGAAAAGATAGTACTAAATAAGAAAGCAAGAGAGATTGTCGAAAAATACAACTTTAAGATTCTCGTCATTCCGCAGCAGAAATGTAATACGTACATTAAGTGGATTTGCCAGGCGGCAGGTATAGAAGGAGAGGAGCAGGGAGCGAATTATGTAGGTGAGCAGAGAACTGTGGAAGTCATTCCTTCCTGGAAGATGATGAGCCCCCACACTGCTCGCCGGACTTTTGCTAGACTTTGGGCTGATCAGGGTGGGGACATAACCAAGCTACCCAAATACTTGGGACATTCATCGATGGCTATTACCATGAGATATTTTGGCTGCGAAAACAAGGAGGTTGACAACGAAATGCTTCGCTTGTTTGATTAAGTTTTTGTCTGGGCAGCTATTACGATAAAGTCAACTTCTTTCGATAGGGGGATTATTTTCCTCATATAATCTTCTAATGGGAATAATAATCCTCAAATTTCAATTGTCTTTCAAGGGATTTACCTATGTTTATTGAGTTATGATACAGCCATATTATTTTAAATAATGCAGAATTTTTAATGGGCACCATTTTATTAACTCAAACCTTCAGTCAGATAACAGTATTTATAAGTTTAATTTTTGTCATATTTTTATTTACAGTAAAAACAAAACATAAATTAAGTAATCAGCTTTTGGCTATATTTATCACCCTAAAAGCCATTGATACAAGTGGTTTGTTTTTGTACAAAGTGCTATATAATTCACCATCAATTGAATTGATTCGAAGTAATATAGCCTTTTTAGTAATCCCCACTTTCTACTTGTATACTTTATCGGTATGTTATGCAGGTTTTAAGTTGAAAATTAAACACGGACTGCATCTTATCCCCTTTGCCCTAACCAATATAGTTTTTATACCCCGGTTCTTTTTGGTTTCTCCCGAAGCTAAGGCAGTTTTCTTTAGGGAGTTTACGACTATGGCAGAGGCAAAATTTATTAATGTCATTATAAGCATGCAATATGTATGCTATCTTATTGCTGCTTGGTTTGTTTTAAGAAAATCCAGAAAGTTCTATTTGGAAAATTATGGAGAGGGCACAACACATAGCTATAAATGGTTATTTCAACTAGTGGCACTTTTGGCAGTGGCCCATGGTATTGTTCTGGTTAAAAACATTTTTAAGTTTACGGAAAACACTCAAATATTTGCAGCTGCTCAGGTGATTTCCGGTGTAGCTGTTTTGTTTTTTTTAGCTTGGATCGTTTTAAATGCGTTGTATACCCCAACCATTTTTAGAGGGGTTGACCCCAATCTTAAACTGGTAGCATCTCTGCTTCATAAAGGGAAAAGAGTAAACTCAAAATTTAGCGAAAGTACGGATAAGGAATTTAAAGAAAAAGTAGGGCAACTTAGGGAGTATATGCTCAGAGAAGAGCCTTACTTGGATTCTTCCTTAAGCCTCAATAGGCTTGCCCTACAAATGAAGATTTCCTCCCGCGAAATGTCGATTTTAATTAACCATCATCTTGGACAGCATTTCTTTGATTTTGTCAATGAATACCGAATCAAAAAAGCTATGCAAATTTTAAAAGATCCTTCTAAAAGAAAGCTGACTATCCTTGAGATTTTATACGAAGTTGGGTTCCAGTCCAAGTCTTCTTTCAATACAGCATTCAAAAAGTATACAAACTTGACTCCTAGTCAATATCGTTCAAGTCATTTATTACAAGTCGATTAGAGTGAAATCGAACGTTGAGGTCAGAAAGTCGAACTGTTTTTTCTTAAGAAAAGCGTTCGACTTCCTGTATTCGGTCGCCTTAAGCTATTCCTTCTCGCATCTTTGCTAAAGTTCAAGCAACAAAAAAGATCTAAGCTGGCTTTTGGACTCCTCTAGCTTTTCTTCTAAGCCTTGGAGAAGAAAGGTAGGATGGAAGTTCTAATGCTCTTGTTTAGATCTGATTCTAATTTCATTGGATTTAAGATCTTATTAATTATGAATGAAACTTTAACAAAGAAAATTCTACTTGTTTTTATCTTTTTACTTTCCACTGATAGTTATGCTCAGGTAAACCTGCGGGGTATAGTCCGTGATGAAAAGGAAGGGATCACTTATGCAAATGTGGCTTTATTAGATTCTATGGGTAATACGGTGGCTGGGACTTATTCTGATGAACAGGGTCAGTTTAGTATGCACAGCAAAGCTGGAAATTATACGCTTGCCGTTAGTTTTATTGGCTATGAAAGCTGGGTGAGAGAAATAGCATTAAAGGGAGATCAAGACTTGGGTGAAATTGTGTTAGTTAACCAGGATTTTAAGTTGGATGAAGTTGCCATTGTGGGTAATAAGCAGCTAATTGAAAGTAGTTTGGATCGTTTAACTTTTCATGTCGAAAATAGTGTGGCAGCAAATGGGGGAGACGCTCTGGACGCTTTACGGCTGGCTCCAGGTCTTAGACTTACTGATAATGAAATTGCAATTGTAGGAAAAGGGGAGGTGAGGGTGATGATTGATGGGCGCATATTACAGTTAACAGGAAAGGAACTAATAAGCTATCTGGGAAGTATATCAGCAAATGATATTAAGAAAATTGAAGTTATCACTAATCCACCAGCGCGGTTTGATGCCGAGGGGAATAGTGGTATCATTAATATTATCTTAAAAAACGGAATAAAAGACTCATGGAGTAATACAGTTTCTTCAACATATACAGCGGCCGTTCACAGTTTCTATGATTTTAGAAATACATTTTCCTATCAAAAAAATAGAATCAAGGCCTTATTTAACTTCAATGGAAGGAAAGGTAGTCGGGAAGTCCTTGAAACAGCTGATATCTTTTATCCCGAGGAAAGCTGGAGATCAGCAGTGAGCCGGGAAGACCGACAAGATTATTTTTCTGGAAGGATAGCTTTTGATTATGAGTTAGGTGAAAATTTAAGTATTGGTTTTCAGTACCTGGAAAATACAAGTAATCCAGATATACAAGATCAAACTAATACCGTGATTTTTAACCCCTGGGATATTCCTAATTATTCTCTTTTGACTAATGCTGTTTATGATTTTGATAATCATTCCCGAATGGCCAATGTACATGTTGTTTCTCATTTGGACACCCTAGGCAGGAAACTGTCCGTTGATTTAGATTACTTTAAATATTCTTCTGCTTTGGAAAGAACTTTGGAAACAGAGCGTTTTTCCCCCAAACAAGTTTCCCAAGGGATTGATTTTTCAGCAGTAAGCTCGGCTGATCAAGTTATTAAAAATTATAGTGCAAGGATTGATGTAGAACATCCTACTACATGGGCGAATATCTCTTATGGAATAAAGGCAAGTCTTATTTCTAATGGAAGTATAACCGATTTTTATAATAAAAGTTCTGGAGAAGCTGTCTTAGATCCTGAGCTGACCGATAATTTTCAATACGATGAAAATATTCAAGCCCTTTACCTTAGCGCAGGAAAAAATTTAGGAGAAAAATGGGAAGCAAAAGCCGGCTTAAGATTAGAAAATACACTGATAGAAGGTAAATCCAGGCACTTGGGAGAAAAAATAGAAAGGAAGTACTTTAATCTGTTTCCTACTTTTTACTTAAACTATCTGTTGGATGATAAAAATGTTTTTTCAATGAATTATGGAAAAAGGATTAATAGACCATCTTATTGGTATCTGAACCCCTTTCGAACTTTTCTCAATGGGAATTTCTCTACAGAGGGTAATCCCTTTCTTCAGCCCTCCCTGAATGACAACTTTGAATTTTCTCATGTTTATAAAAATCAATTGACTACCAGCTTGTCTTTACATATTACTTCAAATGGATTTGGAACCCTGGCTGAAATAGATGTTATTCAGAATATTGTGAGGCTTAAAAAAGAAAATTTTTTCACTGAATATAATTTTGCCTTAACGGAATCCTACCTCTTTAACCAATGGTCATGGCTTGAAAGTAATATCACTTTAGTAGCTTATTACAAGTCTCTTAAATTTGAGGATGTGGGTTTTGCCATAGATCAATTAAATGAGTTTTTTAGTTATTACTTTATCTTGAACAATGCCTTTTCTTTAAATTCTAAAAAAACCTTAAAGGCGCAATTAAATTATTGGTATGCTTCTCCATTTCTCCACGAGAATAAAAAGGTGTATAGTCGAAGTAGCTTGGATTTGACATTAAGGTTTGATATGCCCAAGCAAAATCTTCAATTTTCTTTAGGGTTTTTTGATATTCTCAAAACTTCTTCTTGGGACAATGGCTACACAATAAATGACATTCGACAAGAATTTACGAATTATTGGGGAAACAGAAATATTCGCTTTTCTTTAAATTATAAATTTGGAAATAAACAGGTAAAGGTGGGTTCCAGGAAATTTGGGAATGAAGAAGAACGGAGAAGGGCTGGAAATTGATACCGCTATGTGATATTAGGAGTTAGAGTTTTGGTAAGGCTAAAAGGTTTTGCTCTTTCAAAGTTATGAAAATGGGGGGTGAGTTTTAAAAACAAACAAAAGTTTTACAGCATATCAGCCCTGACCAGTAAATAAAGAAAACCCTATTATGAGAATTTAGAAAAAACTCAAAAAGGGAATTGGGTATTATCACTTGGTTCCCTTTTATGTTTAACATTTTCCAAGTAATTATTTTCTATTAATCAATTATTGAAACCACATAGGTCCAGTGAGGTTTCAGCTCTTCGTAATG
>NZ_SMMB01000381.1 GCF_009711365.1 Xanthovirga aplysinae
TGAATTGGAAATAATTGAAGAAGATCTTTCTTATCATGTAAAACTTCATGTAGATTTAAACGGATGAACACAAAATGCCTAATTATAGATGATGAACCTTTAGCAATTGCGCTAATAGAAGATCATGTTTCCAAATTTTCTAATCTGGAAATCGTGGCTTCCTGCCAAAACGCAATAGAAGGTTTCGAAGTGCTGAAATCGCAACAGATAGATCTTATTTTTTTGGATATCCAAATGCCTATGCTAACGGGGATTGAATTTTTAAAGTCTTTAGGCAATCCCCCGAAAGTCATATTTACTACCGCCTATAGAGAATATGCCATTGAAAGTTATGAGTTAGAAGTAGTAGACTATCTTTTGAAACCCATTTCATTTGATCGTTTTTTTAAAGCGATTAACAAATATCTAAAAGCCGTTGAACCGAAAAACATTACAGCAACAGTTGAATCTAGATTAGATGATTGTAGCAGGTATATCTATGTGAACATGAATAAGAAACATTATAAAATTTTGTTTGCAGATATCCTTTACGTAGAGAGTATAAAAGATTATGTGAGAATACACACCTTAGATGCAAAGTTTATTACGAAGGAGAAGATCAGTGATTTCGAAAATAAACTCCCTTCCTTTTTTTTACGTACCCATAGGTCTTACATCGTCAATACCTATAAAATAACCGCATTTACCTCTCAAGACATTGAATTTGGTGATATCGAAATCCCTATTGGAATTAGCTATAAGCAAGGTGTTTTGGAGGTTTTGAAACAGAATTAAGGATTTGTTGGAGGGGTTGATATAGGAGGGGGCAGTAAGGAATTTTAAAAGTCTTAAATAACTAATTATGCCAGGCCTCCTAAACACCTACTACTTTTAGAACTGGCAGTACTTTTTCCACAGCAAAGGGAATCTACTTTCAAATGAGGTCGAGGGAGAAGGGGCACTGGGAAATGATGAAATTTTTCAATAAGCTTCTTGCAAATTATTTCTTTTGATATACCCTGTTACCCCTTTATACAAATGCCTTTAAGAAGCTTTTATTCACTAGCCTACCAATCTTTTATAATTATTAAATAATATTGGAAATCATTTTTATACTTCATTAAGTAATGGTGTTTGGGCTAATCGCTTCACTCGAAGATTAGTCCGAAGTAGTCCCTCTTTACCATTATGGATATACCTAATACGAATATCCAATAAGGAGTGCCTTTATTATGGCTTACAGAATGATTACTCGCGCTGGAGTTTGCAATATAAGGGATTTGATTTATTTAATTCGTGGTACCTAACCTCCGTTAATCCATTAAAATTTAGGTAACCTGCAATAAAAAAAA
>NZ_SMMB01000756.1 GCF_009711365.1 Xanthovirga aplysinae
TGTTTATACTTTTTTCCACTCCCACATAAACAAGGAGCATTTCTACTGATTTTCGTGTTCTTTAGTTCTTGTTCACGCTCAGTCATATCATGCTCGAAAATCTCTTCAAGGAGTGCATATAACTTGGGGTGCTTTCTTTGAAGTGCCTTGGGGTGCTCAAAGAAGTACTCACTGGACACTGCGAAAAACTCTGCTTGATTGGTTGCCCCATAAGGATTGATATCAGATTTTTCAGCATAGATTTCTCCAATTTTTTTGTTCATGAGATCAAGCCAGGGAATGGTATATTGTTTTTCAAGCAGTATTTCAGGGATGCCATCTACACGTCCATCCATTTTATCCACAAGATGTACAAATTCATGGATAGCAGTGTTTTTCTTATCATTTTCATTGGCAAAACCATGATGCAAAGCTTTTTGCGAAAGAATCATTTTGCCTTCCATATAGCCTGTGCCGACCATTCCTAAAATGTTCCGGTCTTTTCCTTCGGTAGAAAAATTTGCATTGAAATGATCGGGATAAATAAGCACCTCAAACAGGTTGTCATAGCGCCAATCTGGGAACTTAAATATGGGAATGACAGCACTAGCTGATACCAATAATTTATCTGTTTTGTCAATGGTCATGCTTACCCCTGTAATGCGATGGTTAAGTAGAAACTCTTCTACCTTATATTCGAAATGTACTTTTTCCTTTTCATTGAGGCTGTTGTAGAAGGCGACTTTTTCAGATAGAATTTTACGCCATTGTGGAGGGAAATTTCCTGAAGGTGACTTCCAGTTTTTTCGAATTTTAAAAAAGTAAAATAGGCTTACAGGAACTCCTATGAGGCCAATAAAAATGAATAGAGCTGTGGGTTGCATAAAAAATGTCTTATGTTTTATTTGATTGGGGAAAATTTGTCTGAATCTTAATCCTTAAAATTCATGGATTATCTTGATCGGAGGCAATGATTATCTAATCCCAAGAATCATGCTTAATCAGGAATCCAACATTATTCAAGCATTATCATTTGTCAAAAATCAAACTTATTAAGGTTTAAACAAAGATCAAACTATTCCAATAATAAAGATTATTTAGGGTTTAGGTAAAAGGCAGTAAGGGTAAAATGTTTTTCGATTGTCTTCCATATAAATGCCACCATAAAGCATTAATTGTATGGAATTGAAAATAGAGTCCTGACTTTAATAACCGCCAAATGATTTTATTAAAACTAACACTACGCAATATCCGGAAAAATAGATTATTCTTTTTTGTGAACATTTTGGGTCTAATGTTGGGCTCTTCTATATTATTCCTCATCTTGAATTATGCATTTTATGAGTATAGTTACGATGATTTTCATAAATCCCGAAAGGATATTTATCGTGTAATCACGGATCAGTACAATGGGAATGAATTGCAGTTTGAATATGCCATCACTTACCCAGTTGTGGGGCCAACTTTATTGGAAGAATTTAGTGAAGTTTCGGATTACGTTAGATTATATACGGAATCTATATATGGCCCTGTAATCTTTACTTACGAAGAGCCGGATGGGGAAATCGTAAAATCACTAGAACCAAAAACCTATTATGTTGACCCGTCTTTTTTTGAATTTTTTGATTTTAAACTAACCCATGGAAATCCGGGATTGGTTCTTAATGAACTTAATAGTGTGGTTATTAGTGAACGAGCAGCAGAAAAGTTTTTTAAAGGGGAAGATGCAATTGGTAAAACTTTAACTGTATATGATAGAGGAGGGACCAAGGATTTGGTGGTGACGGGTGTAGTTGAAAATCCTCCACTAAACTCTCATATGCAATTTGATTTTTTAATTTCTTACCAATCCCTGGGTAGTGGAGAGTGGTGTACGACAAGTTGGAATTTTCTTGATTTTACTACTTACATAAAATTAAATCCAGGTGCGAATCGAACTATTACTGCACAGCATTTAGATGATTTATTGAGAAAACATCAAACAGAAGATGAGGGGGGGACCAAAGTGCGTCTGGCTTTACAACCTTTGAAGGATATTCACCTTAAATCTAATAGAATCCAGGAATTGTCTATAAATGCCAGTGGACAGAACGTTAGATATTTACTGATCAGTGCTATCATCGTTTTATTAATTTCATGGATGAATTATGTGCTGCTTTCAACAGCTCTTTCAGCCGACAGGGCACGGGAAGTGGGAATTCGTAAAGTTCTAGGTTCAGCAAAAAAACAATTGATTTATCAATTTTTAGGGGAGGCTGCAACCATTAATTTTCTAGCTACGATATTGGCGGTAGGAATTTCTGAGCTTTCCCTAAAGATGATTTCAGATTTCTTGCTGGAGGATCCTCTTCCTTCCTTTTTAACAGATTTTTCTACCTTTTATGGTTGGGCTTACAAAGGTGCTATTATTGGGATTTTTCTATTGGGTGTGATTTCCTCTGGTATTTACCCGGCCTTGGTTTTATCTTCCTTTAAGTTAATTAGTGCTTTGCAAGGAAGGATTCAATCTATGAAAGGAAAGCCCTTTCGTAATACCTTGGTGACGATACAATTTACCATCACTTTTATACTCTGCTCTTTTATGTTTGCCGTTCTCCAGCAAATACATTACATGAAAAATAGTGAATTGGGTTTTAATATGGAAAATGTTGTTGTGATCCAGGCACCAAGAGTAGTTAGGAAGGGGCAAAGCTATACAGAAAGTGTCAGCACCTTTAAAAATGAACTCTTAAAAAGTACTCATATTCAAAGCATGACTGCATCCTATGTAATTCCAGGTAAACCACATAGTTGGGGTGGAGATTTAAAAAGATTGAACTACGAGGGAGGGAAGGATTTATCAGTTTTTTACAATGGAGTTGATTATGATTTTTTGGAGCAATATGGAATTAAATTATTAAGTGGGCGTGGTTTTTCTAAAGCTTTTGGAAATGACCCTAATGAGGCTGTGATCTTGAATGAAACAGCTATTAAGAAACTTGAATTTAAGAACCCTGAAGAGGCTATTGGTCAAAGGTTACAAATGATGGGATTAGGAGATGTGGAAAAAGTGATTATCGGAGTAGTGGCTGATTTCAAACAAGAATCACTCAAGAATGATCCTGCTCCCTATGTTCTTTTTCTTTATAATGCACCCGGTTATTATTCCTTAAAAATCAATGGAAAGGAAACCAATAGAGCAATTGCTGACATGCAGGCATCTTGGGAGTTTGTATACCCCAAAAATCCCTTAAAATATTTCTTTTTGGAAGATTTTTACAATGAACAGTATAGGGGAGAATATAAATTTTTTACAGTCTTGACCACTTCATCTGTACTGTTGCTACTAATTGCCAGCTTCGGTCTTTTTGGATTGCTTGCCTTTGCAACAAAAAGAAGTCTAAAGGAAATTTCGGTTAGGAAGATTTTTGGAGCCTCCCTGATAAGTATTTGGGTATCTATTCATAAATCACTTTTGGTCATTTTATTCACTTCTATGGTTTTAGCTATTCCAATTGCCTATTTCTTTATTGATAGCTGGCTTGAAAGTTACTCTTTTCAAGTAGGTATAAGTCCTTTATTCTTTGTGGTCCCTTTCGTAGTGGTTTTGGTGGTTTCCCTATCCGTAATTGGATTCTACTCGGTAAAGGTTTCAAAAGTAAACCCGGCAGTTTTTTTAAGAAATGAATAAAATCGCTTATTCAAATGCTAATTATTTGAGGTGGATGGGAAAATAGGGGGAAGGGTTCAGAAAGAAATAAAAA
>NZ_SMMB01000495.1 GCF_009711365.1 Xanthovirga aplysinae
TTCTAATTTCAAATTCTGAATAAAAAAAGTGTCATTATAGCCATCTTCGTTGGGAGTAAAAACATTTGGAATAATAAGCTGGCATGATGAGTTTTCTGCAGAAAGAATTTCAACTGACACTTTTAATGGATCACTTGGTTCACATGCCAAAGCTTCCTGAATCACATAAAAAGGAGTTATCCCTGCTTCATTACTATTGATAAATTTTTGAGGGTTAAAAACATTTCCTTCTTCCAAAAAGTCTGTCAATTGAACATCTGAATACCATTTAAAAGTCGCTCCCTTCACACCTGCAACAACAATCGCATCAATGGTAGTACCAAAACAGGTTGGAGATATTTCCGAGACAAGGGTTGGAGGTTCAGGTTGTTCTACTAATTGAAGTTCTATAATTTGTTCAGCCCCTCCGCCAATACCACATTCAACCGTACTAGATTGAGCCACACTAGCGCTAATTGAAATAAATTCAATTCCTGAACCATACAAAGCTTTCAATTCTTCAGATGTCAAGGAGAAGACATCTGAAGAGTTGGTAATCAATTCATCATTCAGCATCCATTGAATAGGTTGATTACTTCCTACATTAATAGTATCTGCTCTAATGTGAATATCTTCTTCTGCACAATACACAGAACCATCTAAATAAGGGTTCCCATCCAGGTCCACCATCTCTAAATGCGGAGCACGAGCGGATACCAATATTGTGATATTTGTTCCCAACGGACCAATACAAGTGCCATTGCTGGCCAGCACCACAATATTTGTGGTTGAATTTAATGTACCTGTCGGTAATATTAAATCAGTGCCGTCCCCAATAAAAATGGTCCCTAGGGTAGTATTATCATCCACATTCCAAAGTTGATAACTTACTCCGACCTCGGAATTAAAAACGGTAATTTCTGTATTTCCTGTAAAACAAAATTCATCTTCTGCAACGTCAATCGACAAACTTAAATCAGGAGCCGTGTCAACATTTATGGTCACCTGCTCTTGCAAAAATTCAGAACAATGGCCAAGACTAACCATTACCTTGAAGGTTGTTGGGTTATTGATTGCGTTTGTAAACAAAGATAGCTCTTGCCCATCTCCCTCCTTTTGGGTACCGATTAGGCTATTATCAGCAGCATTTACTAGTTGATAATAATGATCAACTTCCGAATTAACAATCCGCACCTCGGCAGGACTTCCTTCACATACAGATAGTGGAGCTATTACATCTAGGTTTGTATCAGGGTTAAACATTCGAACACTAGCCTCATTATCAAGTTCTCGACTACAGGCTCCGTTGCTCACGATCACTTTAAAAGTAGTAGACTGATTTATTATTCCTGTTGGTAATGTTATGTCCCTTCCAGTACCAATTACCACACCACCAATTGTTGAGTTATCTGCTGCATTTATCAATAGATAGGAATATCCAAATTCAGTATCCAAAACATAGACATTGGTTGTTCCTGGTTGACATAAAAGCTCATCTTCTATTTCAACCTCCAAATCGGTTCTTGGGGGAGGCAATATTTTGAAAAATTCTGTTGTAACCGATTCGGTTTCGGTATCGTCACTAACCAAAATAAAGTAATTTCCTGAGGGCAAATCAGAAAAGGTGAATGACAGTTGGTTAGTTTCAGAAGAAGTTCCCACATTTTTCCATTGACCTTCATCAAAGAAAAATAACCGATAGGTATAAGGAGGAACTCCTCCAAAAATCTCCACATATGCGGTTCCGATTGGAGAACCGTCACAAGGAATATGGGTTAGTTGAAGACTGTTATCATTTACATCCAAATTTTGAGCGTAAATTGTTGAATTTACAAAACCCAAAACCAAAAACAATACAACTATTCTTAATCCCATTAGATATAAAACATTCATTCAAAATCTTCTTTGTAATGTCCCATGACAAAT
>NZ_SMMB01000141.1 GCF_009711365.1 Xanthovirga aplysinae
TTTTTCAAATAAATAAGCTGAACCGGATTTTTCTCCCTTATCATCATCAAAATATGCCCCTACTACGATATAATCACCTGAAATACTTACTGATCTTCCAAATCTATCATCAGCAACACCGTCCGATGCCGTTAGTTTGGCCTGTTCTATCCAGTTATTTCCATTATACCACAACACATAGGCAGCCCCTTTCCCGCTTTGATTTCCATGCTGCCCAACAACTGCATATTGGCCATCTAATGCTACAGCTTCACCAAAAAAATTATTTTCTTTCATCTCCAAATAGGGTAACGGAGGAGGCCCCTTTTGTTCCGCTCCCCAATTTTGTGCCTTTAAAATAGAAGGATACAGCCACAAAAGGGCCAGTACTCCTAGCAAATAAACTTTACACTTTTTTCGGTTGCTCAAGAAAATGTCGCCCCCCATAAATTGGCCGTGTTGTAGATTTTTTTTCATTTTCTTTCT
>NZ_SMMB01000586.1 GCF_009711365.1 Xanthovirga aplysinae
TCAGAGAAACCGATTAATTTCTCTTGCTAACGAATAAATTTTCAGGGGATTAAATTTTATTAAATTTGAAGTTAGTAAGAATTCTCCGTTTAATGCGCTGCTAAAAGGCAGGCCAGATAACGGGATAAAATACAGTCGGATCAAAGCTCGATTTATTAAGTGGCGTCTAGGTTGAGAAATCAATCCGATCAGAATTCTAGAGATAGGACATGTTGGAAGACAGACTGATTGAGCATAAGCTACCCCGAATACAATAATTTCTAAAAGGAATGTAAATGCCCCCGTTCCGACTTTTTTACTTACCTTTTCCCCAACTTTTTTTGAGAAAAGGAATTTATATCTTTTTTTGAAAAGAAACTGCCTTTAAACGACGATTTCGTTATCTATAATTGGCAAATAGAAAAGCGGTTCGCGCTTTAAATGAAAACCTTTTAGGTTTTTTAGAGAAGAAAAAGAGGGACAGCATGTAAGATGGATCGTGAGCTCAATAAAATCGGGACTGCAGAACTGATTTTCAGGACGAAAAAATCTAGAATTCGGATCGAAAAACCTGGCCGGCAAATAAGAATGAAAGGGGTCTTTTAAGCCGATCGGAAAGTGAAATAAAAAACGGACTGGAAAACTGATTTTCAAGACGGAATTACAGATCGAAAGATGTACAAGATACTGTCAAAAGAAAACTTATAGACCGACAGTGCTCTTTAAGGACAGACTTCCAAGACCGTAAGAAAAGTAGATGTTTTGGAAATGAAAGATAAAATGACTTTCTTGGGCACATTAAGGTAAAATCTAAAAAAAGGAAAAGGAGTTCAACGGACCGGTCTGAAAACGGAAATTTGGTCCAAAAATATTATTCGGAAAAAATTAGAAAACTGAAGAAAAAAGGAACAACACGGATACTAACAATAGGTATGAATTCATGGCCCCGCGAGGCCAACTGGGCAGTCAAAAACTCGCTTCATTCATGGGGCATAAAAAATAGTGGACAAAATATAAAGCCGACCTAAAGGAACCCTAAAAGAAAACCAAAAAAGCATTAAACAAAAGCATAGATGGAATGCTACAATTGTAATTACCCGAAAAGTGGAAAATACTGCTCCAATTGTGGACGAGCGATTCAGTTAAGAAGAATTGACGGCAAATACATTATCCAAGAAATTGGCAGTGTGCTAAGTTTCAAAAAAGGCATACTATTTACAATAAAAGAGTTGTTAATTAGGCCTGGCCAAAATATTAAAGCATTCATTCTTGAAGACAGGCATAGGCTCGTAAAACCAGTAATTTTTGTAGTATTCTGTTCCTTCATCTATACATTTCTTCACCAATTACTGGACTTCGAAGATGGATACAGCAATCAAATTTCTGGCTCTAAGACATCAACAGCAATAGCAATAATTGAGGGGCTTTTTAGGAACTATGGGTATGCTAATATCTTGATGGCAATTTTTGTAGTTCCTTGGGTTAAAATCCTTTTTCGAAAACACAATTATAACTTCTTTGAAATCCTCATTTTGATATGGTTCGTGTTCGGAATGGTAATGATCATATCCTCCTTTTTTGGACTCATAGAAGCACTGACAGGCTTAGGGTTATTGTATTTCGGTGGTTTCCTCAGTTTTATTTATGTATCGTGGGCAATAGGACAATTTTTTGATCAAAGAAAAATAGTAAACTATTTTAAAGGATTGTTATCCTTGGTTTTAGGGTTAATTTCTGCCGCTATCATAGCAATTTTGCTTGGAAGGGTTGTTGACTTAATTATAAAATATTAAAGCAGCTAACAAACAATAAGTTCAATGAGCAAACGCGGGTATCTACCATTTTTGGCGTGAAAAAGCCATCTTGGAGCTATTA
This sequence comes from Xanthovirga aplysinae, assembly GCF_009711365.1. GTDB lineage: Bacteria > Bacteroidota > Bacteroidia > Cytophagales > Cyclobacteriaceae > Xanthovirga > Xanthovirga aplysinae. Next base: position 1,855 of record NZ_SMMB01000586.1, read on the forward strand.
AGGTGAGTAATGCTCACTGAGCATATTTGGACCGTTAATGGCAACTCCCTATATCAGGGAAACCGATTAATTTCTCTAGCCAACGGGCAAATTTTTAGGGGGTTAAAATCTAATGTTAGTCAGAATTAAACAAACTCAATTGAATGGAAAAAAGAATTAATGATATAGTTGACAAAGCGCAGTCTTTGGAATCATCTAAGAGTTGGCTACAAAGATTAAAGGAGGAAAGCTGGGAGGCTGAATTATTAGCATCAACTATTTCTATTTTTGGTACTTTTAAAATGTTCAATTTAATAAATTGGTCGACAAATATGTTTATTGATTTGTTGAACCCAAGTCAATATTTGATAGCTTTTTTTATCGTTTATTTTGGACTTTTAGCAATAAGTGTTCTAATATCTATGTTCGTTATTCATTTTTTTCTACGAGCATACTGGATCGGTTTAGTTGGTTTGGATTCTGTATTTCCAGATTATAGTATTACGGATAGCGCTTATCCTAAAATTTATACGGAAAAAATGCTTTCGATACTACCTAAATTAAAAGATTCCATCCAAAAAGTAGACGAATTATGTAGTGTTATTTTTTCTGCTGCATTTACTTTTTTACTTATATATATGTATTTAGCTCTATTTGTTAGTATATATTTATTGATTTTTAATTTACTTTCTGATTATGTCCAACCCTATATTCTTTTAATACCAG
>NZ_SMMB01000373.1 GCF_009711365.1 Xanthovirga aplysinae
AGTATTTGAAAACGAGAATAATGAATATTGAAAACTGGAAAATGAAGGGTGGAGAGCGAAGAAGTAAGAGGAGGTAAATACTGCTAAACTTGAAAAGATAGAAGTGTAATCGGTGTCCCATCCAAAGCCAGTATATTTAAAAATCAGGCCATTATTGGCATAAGAAGAGAAAAAAGTTCAGATTGATCTAATCAGAACCATTACTATGGTTCACTAATTATAAGATTGTCCTTGGAATGTTCTTTATAGAATTTCAAAAAATTGGATTAAAACGGGCGGTTTTATTAATGGATCTCTTTTACCTTTTCTACAATTTTATAGTTTTTGTATTCAAAAGGGCGATAACCAAATAAATTTTCAACTTTAAGTAAAAACCTATCTTTTATTGAAAGAATTGACTGGGAAGGATCATAAGAAAAATCCCAATCTTTTTGATTAATGGTTTCCTTCATATAAATGGGGTGTTCATCCTTAAATTTAGCCAATCTGCCTACATAATTAAAGTCAAAAGTTCCTGTTGGTAGGTTCTTTTTTAACCATGTATCTGGATGCCAGAATCGTTCAAAATAATTCGCCTTTAAAGTCATTAATTTAGGGTTTCGGGCATAAGAATAATGAAATATGTGGTGCCTTACCTTTAAACAGTTTAGTTTTGTTCCCTTTTCCCCTGAATTATACCCTTGTATGGATCTATATTTTCGAAAACCTTGTGAATCTTTGTAGGAGCGGATACAACCCTTATTCCGAAAAGCCCGAATTTCAAAACGGTGAACACTACGGTCATCTTTAATGTGTTCATAATCGCCCCAAAAGTGATGAAAGGGAAATAAAAGACCATCCACTTCTGGATTTTGTTCGGCAGCTAAAATTTGTCTCCTCAGGCTGTTTAAAGTGGATTCGTGAAAAACTTCATCGGCCTGCAAATGGATCGCCCAATCTCCGCTAATTTGGTCAAGTCCCAAATTTGATTGAAGAGCAAATATTCGGCCGTTACTTCTTAACTCTTCATCCCATACCGAATCAATAATTTTAATTTTTGGGTTGGATAATTTTTCAATCGCTTCCTTACTCCCATCTGTAGAATTACCTACCACTACCACCAATTCATCAACAAGAGGTAAAAGGGAACGAATGGAGGGGATAAAAGGGTATCCATATTTAAATCCATTGCGTACATATGTGAATCCGCTGATTTTCATTATCCTTGAAGGATTGATGGAGTTTTTATTTGGATTTTCAGCCCGATTCAAGGCCTAAAACTTGGCATTATTATAATAGTTTTTCTGTGGAAAAAATTTTAAAGTTT
>NZ_SMMB01000752.1 GCF_009711365.1 Xanthovirga aplysinae
ATAAAATTGAAGAGTACAATAAAACAAACAGGAATTTTGAGTTCTACTGGTTTCCTTATACTAAGACTGTTCAATTAAAATTTGTAAATGAAACTCAGGAAAAGATTCAGGATAAGGGTTTTTGGAAGAGTATGAATGATGTGGTCCTGGAAAATGGAATTTTTTATTTGATAAGCATGGTGGCACGTTTTATTCCCAGCCTTTCAAAGCAGATTAGTAAACTTACCGCATTGGGTGTTGCTAAAGGCCAATATGTAAATTATAGTAACAAAATCTTCAGCACCCAGAGGTGGGTGAGGTTTTATGAAATGGAATATAATGTTCCTGCAAAACATTTTGTGGCTGTTTTTAAAGAAATAGAAGCTTGTATCAAAGAAAACAAGTTTGAAGTGCATTTTCCAATTGAAGGACGTTTTGTAAAGGCCGATAATATTATGATTAGCCCTGCCCACCAAAGGGAAAGTTCCTATATCGCTGTCCATATGTTTCATGGGATGAAATATAAAGCCTATTTTGAGGCATTAGAGAAAATTTTTAAAAAGTATAAGGGGAGACCACATTATGGAAAAATGCATACCCTGAGAGCTAAGGATTTTGAATCCCTTTATCCTAAATGGGATGAATTTAAAAAGATTAGAAATGAGTCAGATCCCAACCAGGTTTTTGTAAATCCTTATTTAAAAGAAGTTTTCGGGCTGGAGGCAATGGTCGAAACTATGGATTCCGAAATGGCGAATAAAAGTATGGAGAAAAGAGGTTCCTAGTTTTAATAAAATTTATCGGGGTTTGACATGGTAATTCTTGGAGGTAATTTCAATAACCTGCTTTAGTAATACTCCTCCTTGAGTTTTTTATTGTTTTGGGCAACATTAATGAATTGTAATGCTTCATATTGGTGTTACAATCTATAAATAAGTGTTCCTGAATAATATTTTGCCTATGTCTGATATTATAGTCGATCCCAGAAAGACCAATTATGATATTCGTCACCAAAAAGTGGGGACGAAGGAGCTAACGCGTTTTGAGCGTATTCACACAGAAATATTTATAGGGTCACGTGAGGGCTCAGCAGCTGTTGCGGAGGAAATTGCTGAACTTATTCAATCAAAAGAAAGGCAGGGTCAACAATGTATCCTTGGATTAGCAACTGGTTCTTCACCCATTCATGTTTATGCGGAATTAGTTCGAATGCATAAGGAGGAGGGGCTAAGTTTTCGGAATGTGGTCACATTTAATTTGGATGAATATTATCCAATGGACCCAAAGGGAGCGCAAAGCTATGTTCGTTTTATGGATGAACATTTATTCAGCCATGTGGACATTTTAAAGGAAAATATTCATATTCCGGATGGAATGTTAAGCCCCCAGGAAGTTCAAAAATTTTGTGTTGATTATGAACTTAAAATTAAAGCCCTTGGGGGACTGGATTTGCAAATATTGGGAATAGGGAGGACAGGACATATTGGTTTTAATGAACCAGGCTCTCATCGAAATTCCATTACAAGACCAATTACTTTGGACCATATTACTATTTCCGATGCCGCAAAAGATTTTAATGGTGTTGATGCAGTGCCTCGGAAGGCAATAACAATGGGGGTGAGTACGATCCTAAAGGCCCGTCGTGTGATTTTAATGGCTTGGGGTACTCATAAGGCAGATATTGTTCGGCAAATGTTGGAAGGAGAAATAACCTCTTCAGTTCCAGCTACCTATTTGCAATTGCATGCAAATGCCACTGTGGTTGTTGATGAAGCAGCTGCTTTTCACTTAAAACGACAAAAAACCCCATGGTTAGTGGGGCCTTGTATATGGACTGAAGACTTGAAAAAGAAAGCAATTGTATGGCTCTGTCAGAAGGTAAACAAACCTATTCTTAAACTTACAAATAGAGATTACAATAGTCATGGAATGTCGGGTTTATTAGCGGAGGAGGGCTCTTCTTACGAGTTGAATATTAGAATGTTTAATAGAATGCAGCATACCATTACTGGTTGGCCAGGAGGAAAACCTGGTGCAGATGATACTTTTCGTCCTGAACGAGCTGAACCTGCAAAAAAGAGGGTGTTAGTCTTTAGTCCTCATCCTGATGATGATGTAATTTCTATGGGGGGAACCTTATTAAGATTAGTGGAACAAGGACATGAAGTACATGTAGCTTACCAAACTTCGGGAAATATTGCCGTGGCTGACCATGATGCTTTACGTTTTGCGGAGGTCGCAGCTGACCTTTTGTCTTTTGGAAATTCAAAAAATACCAGGCATCAATTATTTCTTGTACAGGTAATTGATCAGTTAAAAAATAAAGGAGAATCGAATGAAAACTTGAGCGGATCCCTAAAAATAAAAAGCCTGATAAGAAGAGGAGAAGCCAAAGCCGCAGCTAGGTTTTGTGGAGTTTTAGATGAACAAATTCATTTTTTAGATTTACCTTTTTATGAAACTGGCAAAGTGAAAAAAAAGCCCATTGGAGAAGAAGACTTGCAAAGGGTTTATAATTTAATTGAAAAGGTAAAACCTCATCAGATTTACGCTGCAGGAGATTTAGCTGATCCTCATGGAACTCACAAAGTTTGTTTGGATATAATCATGAGTGCCCTGGCCCGCCTTCGTAATAAAACTTTTATGAAGGAATGTTATGTGTGGTTATATAGAGGTGCCTGGCATGAATGGCCTATTAATGAGATTGATATGGCTGTTCCCTTAAGTCCAGATGAATTGCGTAAAAAGCGAAAGGCGATTTTCTTCCATCAATCGCAAAAAGATGAGGTTATGTTTCAAGGTAGCGATGAAAGGGAGTTTTGGCAAAGGGCTGAGGAAAGAAATCGGGAAACTGCCAGTTTATACGATGGGTTGGGGCTTCCCGAGTACGAGGCATTTGAGGCATTTAAACGATATTATTTTTAAGTGATGGGAAGTTTTTAGGAAAAAAAACATCTTGATAATTGAATTAGTTAAATATAATCCATTTTATTCAATTCATTTTCTCATTTTAAGGGCCTCAATAAGTCTTCCAGTCCGTTTAATTTAATTTCATAGATCGTTCTTAAAAGCATGCCTAGTTTTCCATCAGGAAAGCCTTTTCGGGCAAACCATTCCAAATAACTAATGGGCAAATCACAAAGCAGTCGGCCTTTATATTTGCCAAATGGCATTTGCATTTTTACCAGAGATTCTAAAAGTTCAGGTTTCATCAAAGGGCGTACTCTTTTTTAAGCTGCTTGTCCAAAACAAAAGTACCAAATGGGAGAAGGGAAGCAAAAAATGCCCATAGGCTTTTTCCAAAACTCCATTTGTATTGGATCATAAGTATAAGGAGGAAAAGACAATAGGCTACAAACAAAATGCCATGGGCCCATCCAGTATATTTTACAACTTCAGGCATATTCGCAAAATACTTTAGAGGCATGGCAATTAGAAGAAGAAACAAATAGGAAAGTCCTTCCAGTAGGGCAATTTTTCGAAAAGTGTTGAGGTTTTTTAGATCCATCTTTGCGCAATTTCTATGTTCGATTGCAAATATAAGATCAGGAATCCAATAGAAAAATTAATTGGAAATAGAAGATTAGAGTATTAAAGGATTAAGGAAAATAAATCTTTAAGATGCTTAAATTATAAGATTTATATAATACTTATTAATTGGAATATATTTTTAGTTAATTTTTAAATATTTTTTTGCTTGTTGAAATTTATTATGAACAACTGTTTTAGGG